>JAUWBY010000344.1 GCA_030609605.1 Candidatus Eiseniibacteriota bacterium | reverse complement strand
GGGGGAGAGCGATACACCTCGCTCCTCCTCCTCAGGAAGATGCCGTCGCTCTCCATCCCATACTGATGGCTCCGGTACTTGAAGCTGAACGAATCGTAGCGTCCCTCCGCGACTCCGCGCAGCGTCGAGATGGGCTGTGCCAGATAACGTACGCCGAGCGATCTCAGATAGGGGACCAGTTGCTTGTCACGAAGTACCTCCTGGAAGCCGGGGCCGTTGACGAGGCCGTCAAGGTTTGACGACGTCGCGCTCACTGAAAAAGCCGAACGTCCCGGCATCCTTCATCGCGAACAGATCCTCGTTCGCCGTCTCCCTCCGGGCCCACAGGGCTGCCTCGTACGCGGCCGCGTGCCACCCATGATCGAGCGGCAGCGAGCGGCGTCTGTGAGCGTTCGCGGCCCCGAGGCCGATGGCAACGACGATCACTGCTCAGTAGAGGGCGCTCCTCACTCTTGGTCGACGCGACCAGAGTTGCACGTGTAGCGCGTGGCTGCCCACGGCGAGAGACACGAAGAGCATGGATGGTACGAAGTGCCAGTAGAATACGGCCCATTTCATGAACACAAGCACGTAGCAGAAGTGCAGGACCACCCCTGCGGCCAGAATCGCCATGGCGTCGTCGTGCGGGTGGGCGTGCGGTCTTCGCATGAGTCGGCCCTTCCACGCAAACCAGGCGACGTAGTAGAGCGAGATCGAGACGCAGGCGAGTACCACGGCTGCCATTGGGTGACCGAGTCCCCTGATGGCGTCGAACGAGATGGAAGGAACGGGGAAGCTCGACTTCAGGACACCGCTGATGGGCATTACGCGACCGAACTCAAGCTGGTTGAACACAAGGTACGGTGACACAACGGCGGTCGCTCCGAGCGCCATCCCTCCTAGTCCGACGAGCGCGCGCCATCGGCTCTCCGGACGCCGGATCGCTGTCAGAAGGGCGAAGCTGAGGGCCGCCGCCCCCACAAACACCGTGTCCAGACGCGACAGCATCACAAGTCCCATGAGGAGGCCGAAGACGAGCGACTGTTTGAAAGCGAACTCCCTGAGGACCTGCGTCCTCGACCCGTACCTCAGCAGAGCGGTGAGCGTGAGAACCAGCAGTGCGGACTCCATGCCGTTGGCGGCGCGCTCGACCACGAGGAACACGAAGATGACGGCAGTGGCCCACGTGAAGCTGCTCGGGCGCCCCCGGGGGCCAAGCGCCAGCACCATGCACGAGGCACAGGCCAGCATGGCGATTTGAAGCACGAGGATCAGACGGAACATGGTCTCGGGCGAGCTGTCGCGGACCGAGAACAAGCCGGTCAGGACGCAGAGCCACAGGGGCTGGAAGCCGTTGGTCGGCGTGGTGCCGTCGAAGGTAAGTCCCTTGTGTGCGGCGAGGTTCTCCGCGATGTTGAGGTAGTAGGATGCGTCGTCGGGTACAATGTTGATCAGGCTCCTGATGTCCGCACGCAGAACGAACAGAGCCAGATAGCAGAACGCGGCGGCCACCAGGCCACGGAGTAGCCACGTCGCTGGTGACCTGCCAGGCTCCGGGCGGCGAACCACGGGTTTCCCCGTCGTGTCTCCCGAGCTTCTTGATACCCGGCCGAACGAGTTGTGGAACTGAGACATCACGAAGCTCTTGGTGCTGGTCAAGTGCGAAGTGAACCTGCTGTTGTCCTCGACGTCTTCAGTCGGTACACGATCGGGTGGGTGGTGGCCTACGGGAGTCGGCGGCTCCAGTTAGCCGGCAATCCATGAAAGCGCATCTTCCTCGGTCCTGAATAGCTGAGTTACCCAGGCGGTGTCCCCTCCGGAAAGCGCATACATTCGAGCGAGTCCTCGAGCCAACGTCCCCGTCGCCAGAATCGCGACTTTGACATCGGGGTTTCGCACAGACTGGTCGTGGTCCATTCGCGCTACGCATCTAACCGTTTCTGCGCTGAAAGAAGAGCCCTCTGCCAATCCGAAATCGGCAATCTCATAGCGGATGGATGTGAAACGAGGATCATCGTAGAGTTCGAAGTTGCTCCGCAGGAGATCGTCATCCGTCACAATTCCACTGAACACTGAGCGAACACCCTTTGTTTCCCAGCGTATCTCGTACGGCATCGTCCCGAACCCTCATCTCTTTCGGTTGCCGCCTAACTCGTGATAGACGGCGGCGTAGCTGGCGGCTGCGCCCTCGAGGCTGAAGAAGCGCCGGATCCGCGCGCGCGCGGCCTTCCCACGGTTGGTCC
>JAUWBY010000186.1 GCA_030609605.1 Candidatus Eiseniibacteriota bacterium | reverse complement strand
GCCTGATGGTTGCAGTGCCAGGATCGATGTATCTACCTGGGAACCGCTTCCCATCTTCAAGCTTCTCCAGATGATAGGTGAGCTCACCATCGAAGAGGCCTATCGTGCTCTCAACATGGGCATCGGCCTTGTTCTCGTTGTCGACAGCGCGGCAGCCGATGGCATCAAGAAGACTCTTGAGACCAATGGCCATGAGACGTTTGTGATCGGGGATATCTCAGGGGGTGACGGAAGCGTCCAGCTGCAGTAGCAGCTGCTGTCCTAGCTGCCGCTCTCGTAGGCGTTCGCAGGTGTGCGCGACCTACTGTACGTACCCCAGTGCTCTCAGCTTCTCGCGCGTGGCCTCATCCATCTCGACCGCATCACTCTCGGTTCCCCGGTCTTCCATGAAGGCAGCAAGCTTCGCCAGAAGCTCGTCCGTGGGTTCGGTTCCCGGCGCGTAGATGTTCTCGGTCTCGCCCGGGTCGGTCGCGATATCGAACACATACGTGTCGTTGTGGACATTGAGCACCTCCGCGAACGTGCCCCTGCTCGCCCACGGGATGAGATTGGTGTCGGATAGAGCAACCGCGATTAGCTTGAAGTCCCCGTCGATGATCGCGCGCTGGTGGTGTCCTGGGGGACGGTCCCGCTCCATGAAGACCGGCCGATCCTCTGCAGCAGGATCCAGGATGTCCTTCCCGGGCAGTCCCTCCGGCATCTCGGAGATTCCCAGAAGCGTGAGAATGGTCGGCAGAAAGTCGATCTGCTCTGCCATGACAGTGCGCTCGCCGCGCTCGACGCCGGGCCCGGCGATGAAGAGCGGCACCTGCATGACTTCCTGATAGCTCGTGTAGTGGAAGTCCCCACCGTGCTCCCGGAACTCCTCACCGTGGTCCGACGTGAAGACGACGATCGTATTGTTTCTCATCCCGCGCGCCTCAAGTGCTGCGAACAGCTTGCCGATCTCTCTGTCTGTGTGCGCGATCTCCTGGTCGTACCGATCGACATCCTCGTCCCCGAACGATGCCCACTCTTCGTGGGAGAGGTACTCGAAATGCGGGTCGAAGTAGTGCACCCACATGAAGAACGGTTCCTGGAGCTTGTCCAGATCGGCGATTGCGAGTTCCGTCAGTCTCGTCGCAGTGGAGGTGTTGTGAGGATGCCCGATCCGAAGCACGCTGTAGTCGTACTCCACAAATCCCTTGTTGAATCCGTATTCCGCAGTAAGGAGCACGTGGCTCACGAAGGCCCGCGCATCGTAGCCGTTGTCCCGGAGCACACTCGCGAGCGTCGGCAGCCTCCGGTTCATCGCGCGGTGGAAGTCTGTCGCGCCGTGCGCGTGCGGATAGAGGCCCGTGAAGATAGTGCCCATAGATGGCATCGTCCAGCCGGACTGGCTGTAGGCATTTGTGAATACGGCGCCCTCAGCCGCGAGCGCGTCGAGGTTCGGGGAGACAGGACGATCGTATCCCATGAAGCCAACGTGATCGCGGCGGAGCGTATCCATGCAGATCAGAAGAACGTTCGGACGGGTCTCCTTCCGCTCTTTCGTGCTGAAGTGCACCAGAACGCCGACTCCTATGATGAGGAGTACGAAAGCAAGCTTCACAGTCTTCCTTGTCGTCAACCGATTCCTCCCGTCAATCATCCGGACAGCTGTCATGCCAATGATAGCGGTCGACGGGCCTTTCGCAAAGCCGCGATTGCCGTACGAGGCCGGCTCCGATATGATGGAGCCATGCGCTGCCGCCCGAGCGGGTCGGTGGACGCGCATGCGTCGAGGGGATGGCCTGGGAGGTGGCCTGTGGGCAGTGACACACGGAGCGAGTAGTGGCGGAACGGACGGCTCTTCACGACAGACTCAGAAGCGGGACCGCGATCCTCATCTATGTCGCCCTCGTTAAGCTCGCCATTCATCTGGCGACGAACGGGGGATACGGATACCACCGGGACGAGCTCTACTACATCGCCTGTGGTGATCACCTGGCGTGGGGCTACGTCGATCACCCGCCTCTGACGCCATTCCTGGCGCGCCTCATCACCGCGACACTCGGAAGCTCACTGGCCGGCCTGAGGCTGATTCCGGCTCTCGCCGGAGCGCTCACCGTATTCGTCGCAGGCAAGACGGCAAAGGTCTTGGGCGGCAAGCTCTTCGCGCAGGTCCTCACGGCGTTTGCCGTTCTCGTGAGCGGGATCTACCTGTTCTACGGAACACTTCTGACAACGAACGTGTTCGACCAGCTGTTGTGGGCGGTCGGGCTCTATCTTTTCGTCTCGATACTCAAGAACGACAACGGGCGAGTCTGGATATGGTTCGGTGTAGTCGTCGGCATCGGGCTTCTCAACAAGCACACGATGGCCTTCCTTGGAGGCTCGCTCTTCGTGGGGCTCATCCTCACAGATGAACGGCGGCGCCTGACATCGCGCTGGCCGTGGTACGCAGTGGGCATCGCGGCTGTCATATTCCTGCCGAACGTGATCTGGGAGATCACCCACGGGTGGCCCACGATCGAGTTCCTGGAGAGGGCGGAACTCAACAGGATGCCTGCTTTGTCGCCGGGGCTCTTCTTCATGGGACAGCTTTTCGGCCTTCATCCACTCCTCTTGCCCGTCTGGATAGTGGGGTTGTGGCACGCTCTCTTCTCGAAGCGCGACAAGAGAATGCGACCGATCGGCTGGGCGTTCGCTCTCCTCTATGTCTACTTCGTACTCTCGAGGGCGAAGGAGTACTACTTGATTCCCTTCTATCCTCCTCTTCTGGCGCTCGGCGCGATAGAGGTGGAGCGGCTGTTCAGGTCGAGGAAGCTCAAGTGGGCTCCGGCTGCGGTCATAGTCTTGCTCATTGTCGGAGGCGCTCTCACCGCGCCGATCTCGCTTCCCATTCTGTCTCCCGAGCGGCTCATCGAGTACAGGAGGGCCGTGGACCCGACAATGAAGAACCTGCGGCCTGGAGAATCCGAGATGCTGCCGCCGTTTCAGGACATGTTCGGGTGGGAGGAGATGGTCCAGCAGGTCGCGAACGTCTACCACTCGCTTCCGGAGGAGATGCGTGCAGTCGCGGCCGTTTCCGGCAACAACTACGGGCAGTCGGCCGCGATCGACTTCTTCGGCGCCGAGTACGGGCTCCCGAAAGCCATCAGCACGCACAACAACTACTGGTACTGGGGGCCGCGCGACTACACTGGTGAGGTCATGATCACCGTGGGTGTCAGACACCAGGCTCTTCAGAGCGCGTTCGGGTCCGTCGCACTGGCCACCACGATCACGCACGACTACGTCGTCTGGTACGAGACGAACCAACCGGTGTTCATCTGGCGCGACATGAAGATACCGCTAGATGCTGCGTGGCCGAGGATGAAACTCTTCTACTGATATCGGAGTGAGGCCGGCGAACTCCTTCGCTCGTTGCAGAACAGGGCTGTCCTGGTGCAGGTGAAAGGGCGATGACGACTACTGTTTGTGTCCCCAGGTGGGTCAGCACGACAGCCGTTCTGGCGGCGCTCCTTGCGGCGGTGCTTGGAGCGGGGGTAGGGTGCGCTGACGGTGATGAGTCGCCGGTGCGCACGGCCGAGGAAGAGGAGTACTGGGGAGACCCAGGCGGCCGCTGGCACGAGGGCGGCTGGCGGGAACTCTCTCGCGATGATGAGATGAGCGTCACCGATGAGCAACGGCGTGAGATCGAGCGGCTGCTCTCGATCGGCTATCTGGCTGGATCCACAGCACCGCCCGCGAACGAAGGCGTCACCATCTACGACAAGAAGTCAGCTCTGGACGGCTACAACTTCTACACGGCCGGACATCTCCCTGGCGCCCTTCTCATGGACATGCGTGGAACCAAAGTCTACAAGTGGGAGCACAGGTTTATCGATGCCTGGGATCGTTTTCCGGGGGACGCGCTTCCGAAGAACAACAAGTCGGTCGGCTACTGGCGCCGGGCGCATCTTCTCCCGAGCGGGGACGTGATCGCGATCTTCGAAGGCGTCGGCATCATCAAGGTCGACCGGCGCTCGAACCTCCTCTGGGCGAATTTCAACAGTGCACACCACGATCTTGAGGTGATGGACGACGGCCACATCTACACGCTGACGCGCAAGGCCCACATGATTCCCAGGATCAACGATGAACACCCGATACTCGAAGATTTCATCACACTGCTGGACTCTGAGGGAAACGAGATTCACAGCTTCTCGGTGCTGGAGGCATTTGAGGACTCGCCCTACGCGCCGGCGATCGAAGAGATGGCCGACCGGGGTGATATCTTCCACACGAACACGATCGAGATCCTCGATGCTACGCTCGCGGGGCGCGTTCCGGGGTTCGATGAAGGAAATGCCCTCATCAGTCTCAGGGAAGTCGGTGTGATCGCTGTCGTGGATATGAAGACAGAGCGCGTGGTCTGGGCGCTCAAAGGAACATGGGAAGCGCAACACCAACCGACGGTCCTGCCCGACGGGAACGTGATGCTCTTCGACAATCGCGGCTACCGCGGGTTCTCGCGGGTGATAGCGTTCGATCCAGTTTCACTCGAGACCTCGTGGATCTACAAGGGAGCGGCGCCGAACAGCTTCTTCTCGCGCGAGTGCGGCTCCAACCAGTATCTGCCGAACGGCAACATCCTCATCACGGAATCTGACCGTGGGAAAGCGTTCGAGCTGTCGCCCGAACTGACGATAGTGTGGAAGTACATCAATACGGCGCAGGTCGGGGACAACAACGAGTTCATATCAAGCATCTTCGAGATGATCCGAGTTGAGCCGGACTACGTCCAGGGATGGCTGGGAAAGAGGCGATGATGAGACGAGGGCTTCAGATCGTGCTGGCCGTGTGCGCCGTGACGCTGCTTGCGGGCTGTGCGTCGCGACTGGAGCACGATGGCGTAGGGCTGGATCGTGACATGGGGCTGCCGGGAGAAGCGTGTCTTACCGTGACTCCCGATGGCGCCTGGTC
>JAUWBY010000356.1 GCA_030609605.1 Candidatus Eiseniibacteriota bacterium | reverse complement strand
CAAGAGGTTCCGCCAGAGTGCCGCACGGTATCGCGCTCATAACGTGCGCTTCGATTCCCTGCTTCTCAATTGCGACACGGAGCGCCAGCGCGTTGATAATGGTCGCGAGCATTCCCATCTGGTCGGCAGCTACGCGGTCAGTGCCACTCCGCGCGGCCGATGCTCCGCGGAGGATGTTCCCACCACCTATGACGACGCCGAGTTCCGCTCCGGCTTCATGGGCGCTGCACATCTCGCCGGCGAGCCATGTGGCCGCCTCAGGCGATATGGGACGATGCCCCTCACCTTTCAGGGCTTCTCCGCTGACCTTGACGACAACTCGTTCAAACGCAGGCATCTGGTTCCTCACCTACCCTCGAGTCTACTCGCCGAGGTTCATGCGGACGAAGCGCCGGATGCGGATATTTTCGCCGAGAATGGCAATCGTCTGGTTGAGGAGATCCGCGATCGTTATGTCGTCGTCCTTGACAAACGGCTGATCGAGCAGGCATGTTTCTGAATAGTACTTCTCAACTCGCCCGTCCACGATTTTGTCCACAATGTTCTCCGGCTTGCCCGAAGCTATCGCCTGCTCACGATAGATCGCCTTCTCTCTGGAGAGGAGGTCTTCGGAGAGCTCCTCGCGAGAGACGACGAGAGGGTTCTGCGCCGCGACGTGCATGGCGACGTCCTTCGTGAAATCCAGGAACTTGTCGGTCCTCGCCACAAAGTCCGTCTCGCAATTCACCTCGACAAGCACCGCCAGCTTTGAGCCTGAATGCACGTACGAGGCAATGATTCCCTCGCCCGTAGTTCTGTCGGCCCTCTTGGCGGCCTTCAGAATGCCCGTCTTGCGGAGGTAGTCGCTGGCCTCCTCCACGTCACCGTTGGACTTCTTGAGTGCTGTTTTGCAGTCCATCAGACCGGCACCGGTCTTATTCCTGAGTTCCTTCACCTGGGCTGCACTGATCTCCATCTTTCTCTCCAGCTCTTTGAATTCACGTAGATGACTGACACGCCTAGTACTACGCCTGCTGTGGTTCAACCTTCGATGTCACCTCGGCTTCCGGCTTCTCTTCGGCCTCCGGCTTTGCTGCCTTCGGGGTCTTGTCCGAATCCGGCTCAACGGCGTCCTTGCCCTCGAGCTGGTGAGCCTTGGCTTCGAGCACGGAGTCGGCCACGAACGCCGCGAAGAGTCTTATCGACCGGATCGCGTCATCGTTGCCGGGAATCGGATAGGTGATCGGGTCCGGGTCCGCGTTCGTATCAACGATCCCGATGATCGGTATGCCGAGCTTGCCGGCCTCACTCACCGCGATGTCTTCCCTCTTGGTGTCGAGGATGAACACCAGACCGGGAGCTTTCTTCATGTCGCGGATACCGTCCAGAACCTTGAGGAGTTTCGCCTTCGCTCTGTCGTGCTTGAGTCTCTCGCGCTTTGATATGAGCTCGTACGTTCCGTCCTCGGCCATCTTCTCGATGTCCTCAAGCTTCTTGACGCTCTTGCGGACGGTCTGGAGGTTGGTCAGCGTGCCCCCGAGCCAACGCTCGGTCATGTGGAGCATGCCGCACCTCTCTGCTTCCTCTTTGACGATCTGGTGGCCCTGCCTCTTCGTGCAGACGAACAGGATCTTGCCGCCGCCACGAACGGTATCGAAGATCGCGGTCTCTGCTCTTTTCATGAGGCCGACTGTCTTTGCGAGATCTACGATGTGAATCCCATTTCGCCTCATGAAGATGAAGGGCTTCATTTTGGGATTCCAACGGCGGGTCTGGTGACCGAAGTGAACGCCGGCCTCCAGTAGAGTACGGACATCCGGTATTGCCATTGCTCTCTACTCCCTCCTACCACATGGTTGTCTCTTCCGCGACCCTCATCCCGGAACAGACCGCAGCGGATGCATCCGCCACGGACCCCTGCTACGGTCCGGCCGCGTGCTGGATTTGCCCCCGCGCCCCCGATACCCATTGACACAGGGGAACATACGCGCACGGGTGCATATGTTGCTCTACCTCTTCGAGAACTGGAACTTCTTGCGAGCGCCGGGCTGACCGGGCTTCTTCCGCTCTTTCGTCCTCGAGTCTCTCGTCAGCAGTCCATCCTGCTTCAG
>JAUWBY010000047.1 GCA_030609605.1 Candidatus Eiseniibacteriota bacterium | reverse complement strand
GTTCCACTGAGCGATCTTGTCTGCGCCAGTCGCGAAGGCCTCGTTGAGCGCAAGGGGCTCTGCAGGAACGCCGGTGACACGACGTTTGAAGGTCTCGACGATCGCGCCAGCCAACGAGCCTCCGTCGAAATCAAATGTCCTGGACAGAAACCAAATGTCATAGAAGTCCTTCATGCGGCTGTTGAGCTGCCCGAGAGCCACCATTGCGTGGAACTTCTCCGCGACGACGCTCTCCTTCGGATAGCCGCGCAAACGCGGACCGGGGAGATCCAAGATGACGGGGTAGACAATCGGCTCGGAAGGCGGAACGACAGCATCGCCGAAGCCGATGTCGAGGTGCAAGGAGATGCGGGCACCTCCGAGACTTCCGCGAAGCTCAACGCGCACACCTTCGTATTCGGCATCGAGCCCCATTTTCTCAGCCTTGACAGTTGAGGGATCGAACGTCAGTCCGTCTCCCTCCCCCTCCAACACACAAACCCCCTTCATGATCCTGACCACAGACTCAGGGTCAGGGTCACCCCGTCCCAGCAGATCGATGTCTCTCGTGGGACGGCCCAGGGGCGCCTCCCAGACGATGAACATCAGCGCGCCCTTGAGAATGAACGTGTCGGCATGGACCGACCGGGATAGCCGGTAGAGAAACCGCTCCATCGCGTAGTACTGAAGCAGCTCATCGAATGGACGTCCGCGCTCACGGGCTACATTCCGGAGGCGGGCGTGAATGGATGCGGAGATGTTGACGGGAGATCGCTTAGTCACAAAAGCGCCTCCAGATAGGGACGCATCACAGCATCGATTCGACACAGCCGGGCGAAACCCGTGAGAGCTTCGAGGTCCATCCTCGACCTCGTCCGGTAGAAGCGCAGCGCTTCGATAGCCACATCGATCCCTATCTTGTTCCTGTATCTGAAGCAGTCGGCAACGGTCTTCTCCGGGCCGTAGATGCTCACGGAAACACCGTCGAGCAGATGCCTGTCAACGCCGGCGCTGAAGATCGCATTTGAGTACCGGAACACACGCACCGGCGGGTAGTCCATGTGCGGTGGTCGCGACTCTCGACGCACTGCTAGGTAGACTTCGTGAGGGATCTGAG
Source organism: Candidatus Eiseniibacteriota bacterium (assembly GCA_030609605.1). Taxonomy (GTDB): domain Bacteria; phylum Joyebacterota; class Joyebacteria; order Joyebacterales; family Joyebacteraceae; genus Joyebacterum. The sequence continues at coordinate 11,386 of JAUWBY010000047.1, read as the reverse complement.
TAGTGAGATCGTGGAAGGCAAGCGCCGAGATCAGACATATCACCCCGTCAGGAACCCGCTTTGCCACCGACACCAGATCGGGGTTCCCGAGAGGCTCCAGGTTCGCGAGGCGGTACACGCCCCTGCTCAGACGCTCGATGATCCCCGAATCGCGCATCTCGTAGAGGGTCTGCGGGTGGATGCCGGCGCTGATCGCCTCGCCGGTCCTGAGAACTCCGCCGTGCTTCAGAAAGACCGCTCTTGCCTTCTCAAAACGGTTTCTATCTCGCTTCATTGAGTGATCCTGGGGTTCGAGTCATGTGATAAAAGTGTTACCAGTTGTCGACAACTGGTAACACTTTTATCAGACCCTCTCACAACCGTCAATCACGAATCCGACGGCGCGCTTCGGCCCCGCCGCCGGGAGTCACGTAATGAGCTCTCCGCGAAAACCGGGTCGGTTCAGTCCGTGCCTTTCAATAAGGTCCCTGGACATGGCGGCGTAGAACTGCTCGACGGTTCCGCCGTGTGACTCGTCAAAGACCCGAAGTGCCACTTCATCCGTGGGGACATCAATCGTCACCTTCGGCGCAGGAGTCGCCTGAGCGGTGCTCGCCCGACGCGGCTCGCGCTCCGGCTCACGTTCTCCCCGCCTGAAAAGTCGTGAGAAGAAGCTCATCTGTTTTCCTCCCTTGTGGTTGCTCTTGTGCAGATCCTACCGACACTAGTGCACGCTCCCCGTGCCGACCCTTTTCTGAATGTACCGAGTGATGTCAGCGACGGTCTTCAATCCCAGCGCTTCGTCCGTGTCATACTCTGCCTCCGTGATGCCGAACTCGTCCTCCAGCGCGAACAGGATGTCGGCCTGCTCGAGCGAATCCGCACCGAGATCGTCCACGATCGACGTCTCGGCCATCAGGTCCACCACATTGACCTGGAGTTTCTCTGCGATAAGCTCCGCCACTCTCCGACCGACCGGAGTCTCGATGCAGGTTACGTCCTCCCGGGGCTTGGCGTGCCGCGGAGGCTTGGACACTCTGGGATGCGCAGGCTCGGGCACTCTGGGATGCGCAGGCTCGGGCGATGTGGGCGGCGCCGGCGGAGGAACCTCCTGCGCGACCTCCGGCTCGCGCGGCTCTTCGAGCGTGACGGACAGCCGATCTATCCCTCTCATGCAGAAGTACAGCAGCAGAGCAGCGCACGCTCCGACGAGATGCCACGGACCAAGGTCCACGTGTTCCTCCTATCACGACGAGACGGCGCTCAGATTCGGATATCGGTCCGGCCGACTCGACAGCAGCTGATGGTGTGAAAGGGCGCCTTCAGGAAGGTCTTCACATCTTGCCGCTCTCAGGGTATGCGAAGAACCTGCCGCGGGCTGATGGCGTCGGGGTCGGGCAGCTTGGCATCGTTCGCAGCGTGGATTTCGCGCCACCGTATCGCGTCGCCGTAGACTATGTACGCGATGGCCGACAGCGCGTCGCCCCGCATCGTCACATACGTATGCGTCACGCCCACGCCCGTCACATCGGCGGACTCGACACCGTTCACCGAAAGCGCCAATCTGCTGATGAGATCCTTAAGTTCCAAACTCGAGACGTCCCCGAAACACCGAATCCGTCCTCCTCCCCCGTCAACCTGGATGGGGAAACCCGTGAGGCGAGGCTCGGATCTCAGTCGTTCCTCCACGACGCCACTGAGATCGCGGTCGTCCCGCAGAGCCGCGAGCTCGTCCTCAAGCTGTGCGATTTCCGCAGAGTGACGTACATCCGCATCTCGGATCGAGCTCTTCAGACGGTGGTTGGCCGCGAGGCTCACGACCAGCGCCACCGCGACTGCGACCGCACCGGCGGTTCTGACCCAACGCTCGAGCCTGCGTGCCGGGTGCAACTCGGGATGCTGCGCCAGCTTGACCGCGCGCGCAATAGCCGCCGACGCGTCCGAGTCGCCCGGAGAGATTTCCTCCACACTTCGCCAGGCGGCAATCGCTTCGTCGTATCGGCCTTGCTGACCGCAGATACGTCCCAGAAGAAGCAAGTGCTCGCGAGATCGCGGTTCGGGCGCCAGTCGCAGGAATCGCTCCGCCTCCGTATATTCCCCGGCCCTCGCCAGCCTCACGGCACATGCGTAGACCATCCGAGAGATCAGGTCGTTCAGCGTCTCTTCCTGCGACATGCGTCGATCCTCTTCTCATTGCTCGCCTGCGGTGGTTGGCAGGCGGCCATCCTACTTCTTTCGCACGGTGGACTTCAACCCCGGCGCTACTCCGGTCGCGATCGGCACGGGGGATTCCGGTCCACCGGGCGAGGTATATGTCGTGACAGTCGGGAGGCCTGGCAACTCACCGTAGGCCAGCTCCTGAGCCGCTTCGATGTCTCGCCGCTCACACGCTTCCTCGAACTTCTTCACGAGAAGCTTGAACTTCATCATCTCAGCAGCAGGCATGCTGTTCTGCTCGTCCAGAAGCGTCACGAGGCTCTCGACGGCCGCGACATTCTGCCGGAACTGGGATTCCAGCTGCGCCCACCCGTGGAAGCGCTGCGCCTTCCCCGTTACTGGCCGGACGAGCTTCAGAAGCTTCATGATGTCCCGCTCGGCCATCTGACCTGCGTCAGGATGTTCGGAGCTCATCTCGGAGATGCTCTTCGAGATCGCGTCCATGAGTCCGCTCGCCTTGACCTCATCCAGGACCTGCCGCATCTCCTCATCCTCAGCCGCAAAGCGCTTCAGAACGTCGATCGTCTCACAGATGCTCCCAAGCTTCTTCTCGAGCTCAGACTTGTCGGGCTGAGGGATGTTCTGGATCACGAGTGGTTCAGGCTCCACATCGTAGTCTGGGAAGGAGGCTGAAACGGTGATGTGGCGACTCTCGTCGACCGCGATCGTCACGTCGATCGGCGCCCCTTCAGGGATACTCGTGGAGACGTGTTCGGCCTTGACGAGAAGCGAACCTATGTGCGGATTGAACATCGCCTCGTGTTTGTCGATGCCCTCCTCGACCACGGGGATCACCAGCGCCTCAGTCTCGGTCGTTCCTTTCCGGAGAGCCCTCGTCGTTCTGAGCACTTCGGTCTTCTCGCACTTGAGGGGCTGTCCTGCGTCGAAGTACCAGAGTACGCCGCCGTCTGAGGTGGCAACACCTATGCCGCGCGGCAGCTGCGGCTTGGATGACTCCATCCCCACCGTGATGCTGAACTCACCATCGATGTCCATCGCCGGCGTACGGCCCTCCGGATCTCTCACCGTGATCCAGAACCGATTCTCGCGTACCTTCTCCCCCTTCGATACGTCGGGCGCCTCGCATGCCAGATGAACAGAGAACGCTCCATCCTCGTTCGTCTCGACCTTCGGGCTCTGCCACACGGACACCCCCGCCTTGTCACGCCGCTCAACTTCGATCCGCCAGATCGTCCCGGCCTGGTTCTCGTCCCGTGAGGTGATCGACCCCGTCACGAGAGGCTCCTTGTCCACGGTCAGACCCTCGAAATCGAGGGAGACCTCCACCTCGGCGCCCACATCAGATTCCTTGGGATGCCACTGTCTGCCCTGCGCGTAGACCGCCGCCCCCATCGCGACGGCACTGAGAGCGTGGACGCGATGCTCCAGGCGTATCCCCAGCCCCTTGCTAACCTGTTCCCGGACGTAGGACGAAAGCGTCGGTCCGCCAACCAGGCACACCCGCTCGATGTCCTTGGACTCGTACTGGTTCGCCTGCAGAAGCTCCCGACAGATATCCAGCGTTTTCGCTATGATCGGCGCTTGAATGACGTTGAGCTCATCCTGGGTGAGGAAGCACGAGAAGTCCGTCTTCTGCTCCGGGAAGTCCGCCTGCACGGACACGCGCTTCGACTTCGACAGCCCGATCTTGGCGTTTTCCGCCTTGCTCTTGAGCATCCACCATTCGGCCGACTTCCACGGAACGATCTTCTCTCTGACCTCGCTCGGCAGCTTGGGCATGAAATGATGCTCCACGATTGCCGCATCGATATTCTTCCCGCCGTTGTATTTGTCACCCGCGTTGGCAAAGACCTTGAAGATACCGCCATCGACACCTACGAGCGCCGCGTCGAACGTGCCGCCACCGAGGTCATAGACAAGCCAGATAGCCTGGTCAGGCACATCGTCCAAGGCGAAGCCGAATGCGTGCGCCGCGGCAACGGGCTCCGACAGAGTTTCGACATACTCGAGGCCGGCCAGCTTGCCGGCCAGCATCGTATCCTCGTGCTCCGGATTCGTGAACGCGGCCGGTACCGTGATGACCATCGCGCGCAGATCTTCACCCATCAACTGCTGGTAGCTCTGCATCAGTTCGCGGAGCACCTCCGCGGAGAGCTCCACCGCGGAGTACTCGGCCCCGGTTGAGGGGAAGCGCGCGTGCCAGTCCCGCATCCCCATCTTGAGCTTGAATTCAACCTCGACATTGCTTGGGTCGGCCATCAGCATTTCCTTCGCGTTGGCCCCGACGTACCGGACGCATTCACCCATCACCTTCGTCTCACAGACCGCCGACGGGGTGCAGTCCTGGCTAATGTTGCTCTTGATGATCTGCGGCGAGCCGCTGTTGAAGACGGCGATCGCGGAGTTCGTCGTTCCCAGGTCCACCCCGATCCGGATTGTGCTCATGCGGCATCTCCTTCCTGTTCCTGCCGACCGACAATGATCTCGCCCCGTTGAACGAGAACCCCTCTGTAGAACACCGTGGGCTCGACCGTCTGGAAGACAATCGGACGCACGGCGTCCTCCACAGGGTGCCAGCCGATGACCGTAGGCGGGTTGCCCGGGTCGAAGTTGTCACCCACGTAGTCGCGAATCTCTATTTCAAGGCCGTGCATAGCATCCTCCGCCATCTGAACAGCGGTCCGCACGCGCTTGATAGGTCCACCCCCCGAATCGGCGGCGCCACTCGACAACCGGTCGATCCGCTTCCGCAGCCGCCAGAATGCCGTCGCAAGCTGGGCAGCCATCTCGTATCCAACATCGTCCGGCGGACCCCTCAACGCATCCAGGATCCCGGTGAGCTGCGCATGAAGATCGCCGGTGAGGATGGCATCGGTTCGCCTGCTCGCTTCTGCTTCAATTCGAAACTCGGGGGGGACAAGAGCCTGTCTCAGCCACGTTCTCACACGTCTCTCCAGGGGAATGTGCATCATATGTTCGAGAGGATCTCTCTCGCCGTGCTCAGATTGGAGTTGACCCACTGGAGCATGTCCCGCTCCTGGGCCCTGCACTCATAGATCTTTGTCGGCCAGTTCTTCACGTCCTGTTCCAGCTCCTTGCGGGACTCCTTCACAGCAGCCAGGTCCCTCAACTCGCACATGATACTGTGTGCCCGCGCCATCACGTCCGCCGACGTCACTGCGGCTGCCGCCAGTTTCGGACTACTCTGCTGGGCGACTTCGAGAGCAGCGACCACCTTGTAGACTGCCTCGCGCACCGGGCCCGTGTTCATGTACCCGAATCCGGTGATGCTCGGCATGAGGAGTTCGGCGCTCCCGTTGAGTGCGTCAATGCTTGCGTTCGCATCCGCACAGAGATCGCACCTGAGCGATGTCACGGAATTCGCGCTGTCTGCGAAGGCGCGCCTGCAGCACGTGCGGATGGCTGCCATGAGGGCCTCCGACTCGGACCGCCAGTCACCGTCAGCTTGCTCGTTCAGACCGAGTCGACCTGCAGCCTCCCAGATGAACTCGTGCTCCCCAAGCGCCTCGCCACACAGAGTGAGACCGCCGGGTGATGGCGCCGCCTCCGCGATGTCCGCCGCACGTCTCCGCAGACCCGCCAGCTCGGACTCGAAGGTTTGGGAGAATGCCCCCTCGATCGTCTCGGCCGAGAATCCGGATTTCCGGACGATGTCGATGTGGTGTTCCGCGAGTCGCGTATTCTCGGCGAATGAGGCCGCGCGGGCGATATCGAGATTGACTCTGAGCAGACGCTCGGGCAGGACTCGGCGGCAGTGATGGATCCACCCCTGCGTAACATGTGGATCCTTCAGCATCTTCGCGCGGTTGTCAGCGTGGTCCCAGCAGGTCTGCTCGGCGCAGACACGCTTCCACCGCTTGAGGGCCCCGAGCCAGACCTTCGGCGGCACCTTCCCTCCGTCCGCCTTCGCCGCTCCGATCGCGAGCGAGTGTTCGAGAACGGCGAGGTTCCATAGCGCCGTCCCGCCCTGGCTGCTGAGGTTCTTCGCGTTCGCCAGAGGTTCCCAGATGGTCCGAGCCTCGTCGTACTCTCCTTCGGCAAGGTGCGAGTAGGCCGTTCTGTCGTGATCGTGGTCGAGCTGGAACCAGAGCAGCTCGTGCGCGAACCGCTTCCGCACGTCTTCAAGGCAGGCTCTCGCCTCCGAAACGTCCTGCTGTGAAACCGGAGCCGCGCTGGGAAGTTCCACGGGGATGTAGGGCAGCGGCAGGTTGCGCCCGACGAGGCGGGACGCTTCGTTGGCACGCTTCGAGATCTCCGCGAACCGGGCGCCGGTATCGAGTCCCAGAATGCGAAATGGGTTCTTCTCGTACAGGAGTGCCTGCTCCGGAAACGTGAAGGTCAACCGCGACTTCGACGAGCGCCTTGCTATCCCTCTCGACGCTCCGGAACGAAGGCTCCAGAGCCAGGCGAGCGGGTTCCATTCGATGAGCTTGAGTATCGGCACGACCAGCGCGAGGTGGAGTGCATAGCAGACAATGCCCCACTCGACAACAGCGGCGGTCGAAGTGGCAGTGGTCAGCGCAATCCTGTACGTGAGGGCATGGAACGGTGACGCCAAGACAACCATGGCGCCCTCGGTCAGTACTGAACGGTCGGGTATAAACCAGGTAATGAGAAGTGCCGCCGGATAGCTGAAGAGGCTGATGGTCAGAGCAGTGCGACTCTGTCTCAGGATGGCGATACCGATCGGAATCCAGAGAATGAAACCCACAACCAGCTGCGGGATCGCGAACGTACCTGACAGGGCATTCAGCACACCCAATCCTATGTACATACAGCCCAGAAGCCACAGCAAGAACAGCCGCCCTTTCATCGCTTCTCCACCGTCCCTTCTGCAACAGCTCGATCCAGTTCGATGATCCTGTCATTCCAGAGCTTCCTGAGAGGCGTAAGGCCAGACTGGTTAAAGCAGCGCGCAATGCAGTAGGCAAGTCCTGCCGCCGGTCGCAGGTGATGACTACGTTGGTAGCTCGCCACAGCCTCGTCACAGAAACCACACTGCTCGAGAATGCCGCCCCAGATCGCGAGGCGGTCCACCTCCGGCTCAATCTCCCCAATGGATTGCTCCAAGGCACCAATGCACTGCTCTTCCTGTTCGCCGGCGACCGAGAAGCTCGTCGAAACGCTGGCGACAAGAGTCGAGCCTCGGAACGCCTTGAGAATCCACTCGTGGTTTCCAGCCGTCGCCCAAGCGTGATCGTCACGATCGATGACGATACGACACCGTGTCGTGCGTTGGACCCAATCGGAATCAGAAATCGAAACCTCGTAGGAGTCCGCTTCCCCCCATGGCTCCCATACGAAGGCGATGCGACTCCTGACCTTTCCGAACGGACTCACCACGATCAGGTCATCGTCTACGCGGGCGCTCCCAAAGACCGGTGTCGGATACGTGAAGGCTTCCCTAAAACCTCGTGCGATCCCATCGCCCAAGCCCCGGAGATGCTGTCGGATGTCACCGCGAGTGCTGTGGACGAGTTCCCAGAGCTTCGAGAGAAGCGCGTCGGCCCTCGCTTCCCTGACCTCCTTCAGAGAGACGCACACGAGGCGTTCGGAGAGTCCGGTGATGGGCTTCGTGGCGTCCTCGGCTGCCGCTGCGCGCACGGTCGAGCTCAGAATGGCGAGGCAATCCCGACATCTGCTGACGTGAGCCTCGACCCGTATCCTCTCGGCTCCTGAGAGCCGGCCCTCCGTGTACGCCGCCAAGTCCAGGTCGTCCGGACACGCCGAAGACCCAAGTCTTTCCTGTTCGTCAACAGCGTCGCTCTCGAAAGGCGCCGGCGAGCGAAAGACGGATTGCAGGAGCTCGCCGAAGGCCGATGCGGTGTCAACCTTGCTCCTGCACTGCTCGCAATGCTCAAGATGCGCCTCGACTTGCCCTCGCGCATCCGGCGATAGCTCACCGTCAATGTACAGTTGCAGGTCCACCAACGAAAGGTGCTCAAGGTGGCGCTGATTCTGCGATTCAGGAGTTGAACCTGACTTGCTCATTGTGCCCTCTACTCCCCTGACGACTTGTGCAGTCTCACATCTCGGACTCGCGAAGGCTTGCTTCTGGTCTGTGCCATCCGTCGTATTCCCTTACGGTCGAGACGGCAGAACTTCTAGCCCCTTTTCTCGCGTCTGCCAATCCCGGCACGCAGCAAGGCCCGTGCGGCGTGAAGCGTGTTCTTGACCCAGTGGAAGTCCCTCCCCATGACGTTCCCAATCTGCTCGTAGCTCAGGCCCTCATAGTACTTGAGCGTCACGCAGAGCCTTTGTTCCTCGGAGAGATCCTCCTTGAGTGACTCGCTCAGGTAGTACGCCCTTTCGTCCGTGTCGGGCACGGGGTGAGCCTCACATGGAACCGCTTCGATATCATCGATGTCTTGAGTGACATCTTTGATCCGGGTGTAGTCGATGCACGTCCGCCGAACGATCACCGAGAAGTAGGTCTTGATGGAGGCTCTGGTCGAATCGTACCTGCTGATATTCCGGACGAGCTTCACCAAGGCATCGCTGATGGCATCCTCGCGCTGCTCGTCCGTCAAGTATGCGAATGAACGGGCGATGCTCCAGGCACGTGGCGTGAGCGCGGACACAAGATCTGTCCAAGCACCCTCGTCGCCCGACTGCGCGGCCGATGCACATTGAGATAAGAAATCCACTGTTGAGTTCGTCTGGAAGCCCATTCGTACCTGTGGATGCTAAAGATTCCCAGTGAGGTAGCCTTTGCATCATGATGCTACCACCTTTCACGCTATCGGCCAACTATTTCCGGCTGGCGCTCGGTCAGTACACGCGGCTCGAACGACCGTCCTCCCCCGCAACCAGCCGCCGAGCACAGTGTGTTACTCAACCTCAGAATCGAATGCCGACACCGATGAAGCTGCTTGCGATGAATGCGATCATTCCGGGCCAGCCCTTCGCATCGAGGGTCAGACCAACGAAGTAGTAGCCCAAGAGACCCCCGATCAGGCCGGCCGTCCCGAGCACAAGAACGTCATGGAGGATATACTGCTTCGTCGCCACACCGGACCAGTAGGCTTGCTCTTCCTCGGAGAGAGCGAGGTCGGAGTCCGGATCGACTCCCTCCCTCACCATCCGCCGGCGCAGAGCCCCGGTTGCGAGTGGGGACACGATCGCGAGATTCAGAACCCACAGAATTGCGGTCCCGATCAGAATGCCGTGCATTGTCTCCTCCCTTCCTCGATTCAGCCTCAAACGACTTCGAACTGCTCCACGTCTTCCCGTACGATCACCCTCATGAATCTTCTTGTCTCGATCGCAAACCGCCGGAGAGTGCCCAGCGTGAGTCCCTTCCAGGGATGCCGATAGGATTGCACGCGATGAGCACGGCTTTTTCTGCTAGAAGCAGTGCGGCCCGCGCCGTATAGTTGGAATGGGTTCAGGTACTTGTGGTGAAGGACTCGCTACTGTCATCGCACCTTCTCAACACCATACTTCACCTCGCACCGCTTCGGCGGTTGCGCGGCGTCGGGAGCATGAAATCATGTCCGCGAAGAAGCTCAAGCTCGCAGTGGAGGGCCGCGTCGATCTGGATGGGACGCACCGGGCGATCCTCGAGGTGGAGGCGAAGTGGTCATCCGCTTTCGCAGCCTCGACGGATGGATCGCCGCTTCATCTCAGGATCGGGTTCGGGATGAGGAGCTGTGCAGCGATAGTCTCGGAGGTTCGGGAAAGCACCACGAACCGTCTGTTGCTCGATCGCTTCAAGCAGAAGTACCTCGGAGCGAGAAACGGCGATGCGGTCATCGTCGAGATGGCCGAATTCCCACCGGCCACGATGGCCAGACTTCGCTCGCCGACGGGTCTGTCGCCGCGGGATGCAGCTCGCTTCTACGGCAAGCCCTTCGCGCGTTCGGAAAGGACAGCCCTCTTCACTTTCGCCGGCGAGGTCCGAGGCGTGAGCGTCCTTGAGATCAGGCCAGCGAGCCCGGCAGTTATCACACCGGACACCGAGATCACCGTCGAGACGGGCGAACCGGTTGATGTACCGATTGGCTGGTCGGACGTCGGCGGACTCGACGCCACGATCACCAAGATACGCCAGACCATTGAGTACCCACTGAGGTTCCCAGATCTCTTTGAGCGCCTCGGCATATCCCCGCCGAAGGGGATCATCCTCCATGGTCCCCCTGGCACCGGCAAGACGCTTCTGTGCCGGGCCCTGGCCAACGAAACGGGCGCGGGGTTCTACTGCCTCAGCGGACCGGAGGTATTCAACAAGCTGTACGGTGAGACGGAAGCCGGAATCCGGAGGATCTTCAAGGTGGCCGCGGATAACGCACCAGCCGTCGTCGTGATCGATGAGCTGGATGCTCTCGTGCCGAAGCGCGGCAGCGGCATGGGTGAGCTCGAGCACAGGGCCGTGGCGACATTCCTGACAGAGATGGACGGGCTGCGCGACACACGCGGAGTCATCATCATCGGTACGACCAATCGTCTGGACGCCATTGACACCGCGCTCCGAAGGGGCGGACGTTTCGAACACGAGATCAACATAGGCGTTCCCGACGAGAAGGGCCGCAGGGTGATTCTGGACATTCAGACACGGCGCATGCCGCTGGCGCCGGATGTCGACCTCGATCCAATCGCCACCCGTACGGTCGGGTTCGTCGGGGCTGACATCGCGTCGCTGTGCCGTGAAGCAGCCTACAATGCGCTCAACCGGGCTATTCCTCGGGAGGTCTTCTCGACTGATGGATTCGAACCGCCCGAGGAGCTCTTCATTGAGAGGGAGGACTTCGACAAAGCCCTGCTCTCTGTGCCTCCGTCGGGCATGCGGGAGTTCACAGTCGAGACGCCGACGGCCACGTGGGATGACATCGGAGGTCTCGATGACGTCAAAGCGCTCCTTCGCGAGACCATAAGCTTCGCAACGGAACGGCGGGAGATCCTCGAAGAGATCGGTCTGAGACCGACGCGCGGCATTCTGCTCTACGGCCCCCCGGGAACCGGGAAGACACTTCTCGGAAAGGCTGCGGCACGGGAATCCGGCATGAACTTCATCTACATCAAGGGACCAGAGATACGAAGCAGGTGGTACGGCGAGTCGGAGGCTCGCGTCCGCGACATCTTCGAGCGGGCGCGACAGTGCGCTCCCTGCATAATCTTCATAGACGAGGTGGACGCCGTGGCGGCGGAGCGGGCAGGAGGAGGCGGAACGTCTTCGGAAAGAGTGGACTCATCCATCGTCAACCAGATC
>JAUWBY010000037.1 GCA_030609605.1 Candidatus Eiseniibacteriota bacterium | reverse complement strand
ATGTGGGCACAGCGTCCTCGCCTTCCTATGAATACGTGGGATGGGTGGATGGCATTCCACAGGTTGATGGTGCGTGCCCAACGATAGCTCTGGGCGACGTCGACTCCGATGGAGACCTGGATCTTGTACGTGTCTCGTACGATACGTGGCCGGAGTGCTTCGAGAACGTGGGGACGCCGCAGGAGTTTGAGTTTGTTGAAAACCCTGACATGATGCAGGGGGTGTCACTCCGTACTATCGATGGAGCATACGGCGTCGAGCTTCTTGATGTCGACGCCGACAATGATCCCGACATGATTCTCGCCGTCGATTGGGGTGAGAACCTCCTCTTTCTGAACGGGGGTGCAACCCCGGTCGAGCCCACCAGCTGGGGGGTGATCAAAGCGATGTATCGGTGAGTGTGAGGACGTGATCCCTGTGTCTTGCTGCCACGCCTGCGTCCGTCCAGATCCGAGCTGCTCCCGTATAGCACGGGAGCAGCTCGCTTTCGATCGCTACTGCAGTGTCACAAGTACCTTGATCACGCCGGTGCCTGCGGAGAATCCCTCGAGCGCCTTGCCGAGGATGGTCCCGGCACGTGGGCTCTCGGCACGCATCGCGTGGCCGGGCGTGCTTGACGTCACGAGCAGGTCGCCGATCGTGATCGACCCGTTCTCGGTAGAGACCTTGCACGGCACGATGCCTACGACGGCCATCGGGATCTCATTGAACTGAGCTGCCATGTCTGCCCGGGTCAAGGTCTCGCCTTCACCGTCTGTCACCTCGACGTCCCACTCACGCGTCGACCCGACAAAACCGGGCTGCGTGCTGTAGATGCCGGCCACGAGAGTCGACTGCGCATCACGGCACCTGACGACGCTCCGCGGGTTCGCCACATCAATAACGAGCACATCACCGGGCTCGACAACCATGGCACCCTCACTGACCTCGATCATCTCTGCGAAATCAGCGCCACCACCGGTGAAGGAGCCATCCGCAGTCACCTCGCCGTCGCCGCCGACGCGGAACTTCACGTCAGCCGGTGCTACCTCACACTCGATGAACTGGCATATGGTCGAGGACCCAACGCCGATCTCCAGCTCAAGAAGATCATTGTTCTGCGAGAGGTCTGCGTTGCAGTCAAAGCGATTGACCTGGCCCGCCGCCGATCCCGCCACGCTCTCAAACACAGTCCCGACGTCCGCGCGCAGGACCTCCAGCTGTGCGCCGGGCGTGGTGGTACCGATCCCGAGATAGCCGTCAGATGTGAGCCGCATCTGCTCATCGGCCGCCGTGAGGAAGTACATTGGATCGGTACTCAGAACCTCAAGAAGCAGACCCTCGGACTCCACGCCGGAGCCCACGCGCGCTTTCCCGGCGAGAGGTATCCCATCGATCGTTCCTGAGGCCGTCGGACCATACTTGGACAGTACAAGGTAATCGTTCACTCCCGCCGACGTCTTCCCGATGAATTCGACGCTGCCCCAAGAGGACGTGCTCTCGAGAACCAGACTCTCATGTCCGGCGCCCAGGATATGGACCTTGCTCGTTGGACTATCTGTTCCGATACCGAGATCGCCGGCGATCTCCGTGTACATATCATCTCCGTTGATCGTCCAGTCGCTGTCGGCGGCGGCCGCCGGGGCCTGCCATACTCCATTGCCGAAAGCGTCCGACGTGAGCACATGGCCGGTTGTTGGGCTCGCCGTGAACTGGAATCCATTGCAGACGAGATCGCCGTTGACAGCGACGTCGCCGATGAAGTTACCGGCCAGACCAGAACTCAGGGCTTCACCCTTGATCGCAGAGCCACTGCTATGACCGTAGCCGTAGATGGGCGCCGATATCATAGCTTCGGGCGTAGATCGCGCTGCTGAAGCCACCACCGGATTTCGTCGCCGCGATGCCAGGACCGCTGCCTTCCTGGTTCACCCGAAAGGCTGTACTAGTCGACGCATTGACAGTTCCTTCGAACGGAAGATCCAGCGTGGCCGCGTGATACGCCATCGGCACGCTCGCGAGCTTCTGGCGTGCGTCCATCGTCTCACTGTCGACCGTCAGCTCGAGATAGTACGGGGGTTCATCGAAGCCCGGAAGCGCCGCTACAGATCCCAGTTCGATGTTGAACCAACCCTCGACCACCGGCACACTGCTGTGCGTCTCGGGCCCCCACGTGGACGTGCCGACGGTGGCCGCATCGAAGATCTCCGCAATGATGTTCACCGTCCCGTTGATCGGGTCACCCGTGTCGACGTCCGCCAGGAATCCCTGGAACCAGATCGTCTCCGTGATGTCACGGTTGCCAGGGGCGGTCCCGCTATCCATTATATCATCGGTCACGACGCCGTCCGCGAGCGTCGCCCCAACCGACGCGTCATCCCTCGCTGCCGCCGGCGCCACCAGAAGCACGGCGCACAGAAGCGATACCGTCACCGCCAGAATCTGTCTCTGCACGTTCGACATTTCTCTACCTCCTGCGGTCGCACTACTTGAGAAGTATCACCGACGCCGTCTCGCGCAGATCTCCAGCCTCAAACCGGCAGAAGTACACGCCCGGGTTCGCAACGCCGAGGAGCTCCGTGGTGATCCTCCTTTCGCTCACTCTAGCCGTAACTACGTGAATTCTCACTGGATCCCGCACGATGATGGCTACGAGTGCACTCTACCCACGTCCCCGTCCAGAGGTCAATTGCTATCTCAGTGCTCAATAAACAGAAGAAGGGGCGGGAGAGATCCCCCGCCCCTTCGTTCCTCTAGACCTGCAGTGTTCTCGGCCCGAGCCGAGATACTGCCGGAGTGTTACCTGTACAGAGCCTTGATGCTGCCCCAGCTCGCTGTCTCAACGGGTGTTGTGCTGCCGCCGTTGAAGCCGAAGATCGTGTACTCACCAACGCCGGAGCTATAGGCGCTGACGATCAGATAGTACGTGCCGGCCACGGTGGCGGTGTAGGTGAAGGTCGACATGTCGGGATAGGCGTCGTCGCCGGCGACACAGCTGTACTGGGGGTCGGCGCAGTCGGTGATCAGGTAGATCGAGTCGTCCCAGTCGCCGACCGTGTCCATCGTGACCGTGAAGACGTCGTCGACTTCGAGATTTGTGTAGTAGACGACATCCAGGCCGCTGGCGCTGTAGCCCGTGCAGCTGTCGGTGTAGACAAGCGGGTAGTCGTTGGCGAAGCCAACGTTCGAGCCGTCGATGCTGAAGTCACCGCTCGGAATAGGAAGGGCCGTCTCGCAAACGTCGCCTTCGGGCGGCGGCGGCGGAACGTACACCTCACCGACCTTGATGGCGTCGAAGCCGGCCTGCGCACCATCAGAACCCTCATACACGAAGCAGATCTCGACGGTCTGACCGGCAACGAAGCCGAACGTTGCGAGGTCTACGCCGTAGGGGTCCCAGACGTAGTTGTTGGTCGTGCCGTCGGCGCGGAAGCTCCACACGACGCCGCCATCGACAGTCACGTAGATGTCGTAGTTCTGGTACGGATCCACGCCCCAGTAGTAGCTGGACATGGCGAGGAAGCTCAGGTAGAGCTCATCGACAACGAGCGTGTGCGAGAAGCACAGCGTCTCGAACTGAGGAACGAGCGCGGGATCGTAGAAGCAGTTCGCGCAATACGTGCCCTCGCCGCCCGGCGAGTACTGATGCCAGGTGAAATTGGGATTGGTGATGCCCTGCGTCCAGCCGGCGGGCGGGAATGCACCCTCGAAGCCTTCCGTGTAATCACGGGAGCCCATGGGGGTGTACGGCTCGGTCGAGAACTTGGCGTCGGGAAGCATCTTCCCGGCGAACGCGACGCTCGAGACGACGAGCAGCGCTAGAACAATGATGAGCATGCGCTTCATCGGTGTTCCACCTTTCGTTGTGAGAACGCCGGTCCTTATTCGACCGGCAGCGAATGTGTCATCAGTGCAAACCCATCCAGCGTGGAATCCACCTCCTCTTGATTTGAACCTGAGAAGCGTGAATCCCTTCCCGAATCGATCATGTCTATTCTACAACAAAATACACAGATTAGCACGACGTTATTGCGCAGTCACGCCACTGTAACGAATATGGTGTACACAATCAATCTGCCGTCACGCGACACTGGAAGGGGGCTCGTGGCACCGAGTTTCGGCTTGAATGTGCCTCAGTGTGAGGATACTCTCACTCTTGTCAGTATCTCGAAGCGCGCGCTCTCGACGGAGGAGTCAACCAGTGTCTCTCTTCGACAAGTGCCACGAATTCAGCAGATGGATCGAATCCCTCAAGGAGCGTCGCGAGTTCTTCTATCTGCGCACCCTCGATCCTGCCGCGTCCCCCACGGTCACGATGAATGGCAGAAAAGTCATCATGCTCGGCTCCAATAACTACCTGGGACTGGCAACCCACCCAAAGGTGGTCACGGCGACCATCAAGGCGGTAGAGAGGTACGGCACGGGCGCATGCAGCTCCCGGGTTCTCACGGGCACCACGAGCCTGCACGCCAGACTCGAGAAGAGGCTGGCCGAGTTCAAGGGGACGGAGGACGCCGTAGTTTTCAGCACCGGTTTCATGACGATGATGGGTGTTGTCAGCGCGCTCACATCCAGCGGTGACGTCATCCTGAGCGACGAGTTCAATCACGCGAGCATCGTCGAAGGCTGCCGCCTGACCGATGCCGAGGTCAGGATCTACAAGCACAACGACATGGCGGATCTCAAGGAGAAGCTCGCGGCGTGCGGTTCTGATCAGAACATGCTCATCGTCACCGACGGCGTCTTCAGCATGAAGGGAACGGTTGCCGATCTTCCCAGCATCAGGAAGCTCGCCGAGCAGTACGGCGCCACAACGATGGTGGACGACGCGCACGGCATGGGCGTGCTCGGGAAAACGGGGAGAGGGACGCTCGAGCATTTTGGCATGGAGGGGGAGTTCGACCTCGTCTGCGGCACTTTCAGCAAGTCGCTCGGGACGACGGGCGGGTTCGTCTGCGCCGATGCCGACGTCGTAACCTTCCTCAAGCTGAACTCTCGACCGTTCATCTTCTCAGCCAGTCCGCCGCCTGCGTCGATGGCGACGGTTCTCGCGTGCCTGGATGTGATGGAGGAGGAACCGCAGCTTCTTGAACGACTCAGAGAGAACACGGAGTTCGTGAAGAACGGGCTTGCCGAGATGGGCTTCCGCCTGGAGGAGACGGTGACCCCGATCATACCGGTCCTCATCGGGGATGACGCGAAGACCTTCCAGATGGCAGGCGCCCTGGAAGACGAGGGTGTCATCGTTAATCCGATCGTGCCGCCGGCAGTCCCGGCGGGCTCATCCCTCATCCGTGTCAGTGTCATGGCGAGCCTCAGCAGGAAGGAGCTCACGACAGCACTCGAGACATTCAGACTCGCAGGCCAAAGACTGGGGATCATCTGATATGTCCACGCGCGTCCTTCCGTTCTGGAGTCCGGGCTTCGCCAGGGCTTATGTCATCACCATGCGTCCCTACCTGCTCTTCGTTTCGGGCGCGGCCGGGTTGCTTGGTCTCTCCTTCATTCCAGACCCCGCTTCAGGACGAGTCCTCCTCGCGTTCGTGCCGCTCTTTCTTTCATATGGGTTCGGCCAGGCACTAACCGACTGCTTCCAGACAGACACCGACTCGCTTTCCGCGCCGTATCGTCCACTGGTGAGAGGCATCGTGTCCCGGCGTCAGATCTTAACGGTCAGCATGATCGGACTTACGGCTGTCGTGCTTGTCCTCGCCTATCTGAACCCAGCGATCCTGGTCCTTGGGATCGTGGCAGTGGTGGGGCTTCTTACGTACACGTACTTCAAGCGCACGTGGTGGGGGGGGCCACCGTGGAATGCCTGGATAGTCGCGATCCTGCCGATCATGGGGAGATTCGTGGACAGGGGATATCGCCCCGTGCTCTTCTCAGGTCCGGATGCTCCTACCGTGTCAGCATTCGCACTCGGCGTGCTGGTCGTCTTCCTCGCCTACGTGAATTTCGTCGTGATGGGCTACTTCAAGGACATCTCAGCTGACAGGGAGACCGGGTATCGCACCTTCCCAGTCGTGTTCGGTTGGCGGCCGGCTGCTGTCTACGGCGACGTGACTGCGGGCCTCTCCGCGGTGCTTGCAGCGTGGGTGCTGGCGCTCGTGGGCACGAATGTGTGGAGTGTCGTCATGTTCCTCGCGGCGTTGGCTCTTCATGTCTACGCTCAGATTGCGATGCATCGTACGAGGGACGAGCACAAGACGGGCGGCCCGATCGCGAGCGGTGTTCGCGCCCTCGTCCTCTACTGCCTGGCGATCGCCGCCTCGAACAAGATCGAATGGGGGCCGTTCCTTGTTGTCTTCTACGTGTTCTTGGAACTGGCACTCAGATTGAGACCGGAGCGGGGTCAGGTCTAGAGCCCGAGCGAGGTGGACCGGAAAGCCGAGAGGACTCACCGGGTTTCAAGCGAACGGGAATCTCATCCTGGAGGACCGTGCTAGTACTCCTCAACACACGTGCCGGTTACGGTCGCGCCGCCGCGCGCTGGCGGAAGGTCGCGCCCGAACTCGAACGACGCGCAGGCGTGTTCAGTGTCGAGGAAGTCGGTCCGTTTGACTGTGTTGCAGCGTCGGTCCGCGAGGCCGCGACGAGGGGAGAACGCACGTTTGTCGCTGCCGGTGGTGACGGCACGGTTAACCTGCTGCTCAATGCCGTCATGGAACTCGGAGATGATGTGACGGATCTCGCTCTCGGCGCCGTCGGCCTGGGATCGAGCAACGACTTTCACAAGCCGTTCAGACCCGACTCGTTCATCGCGGGCATTCCGGTGCGAATCGACTGCAGCAGAGCAATGCCGTGCGACGTCATCCAGATCAACTTCGAGGGGCAAGACGGGGAGAACGCCACGCGCCACGCGGTCATCAACGCGAGTATCGGGATCACGGCCGAGGCCAACGCGGCCTTCAATGAGCCGACGAGCTTCATCAGAGCGGCGAGAAAGCTCTCGGTCGATGCTGCCATCATCGTTTCCATCATCCATACGCTGGCGACCTACCACGATATCAATTGCCGTCTGGTGATTGACGGAATCGACAAAGGGATCTTCTCGGTCTCGAGCCTTGGCGTGATCAAGAATCCACACTTCGCAGGATCGATGTGCTACGACACACCGATCGAGCCGGATGACGGCCGGCTCGGAATCAACCTCTGCGAGCGGCTCAACCCATTCCAGGCGCTCATGACCGTCGCCGCACTTCACAGGCGGCGCTTTCGCGGCCGGCCCAAGACGCGGTCGTGGACCGGGAAGCGTGTGCTCGTGGCGGGGGATCGCACCTTCGCACTGGAGACGGACGGAGAGGTGGTGCGCGCGCGATCAGCTGAGTTCAGTGTGCTTCCCGGGAGGATCATGTGTTGCCGATGACGTGGACGAGCAATAAGAGAACGAGGAACTCCCAATGAACCGAATGGACGACATCCTCGAGAATGTGGCGATCGGAGCGTGGGTGAAGGCCTTCTCGCGAGCTCCTGGACAGGCGAACGCTCCGCACGAGTCCGACGCTGAGCTTATAGAGCTCCCCGGTGACCCCGAACATCTCCTTGCAATAACTATCGACACTGTTGCGGAGGAGATCCACGCGGGTCTCTATCAAGAACCGTATACAATGGGTTGGGTGACGGTGATGGCGTCGCTGAGCGATCTTGCCGCGGTGGGGGCGGATCCGTTGGGCATGGTTGTGTCCGTATCAGCGCCGCTCGGGAAGGACTCCGGCTTCGCCGAGAGTGCGGGGCGAGGAATGGAGGATGCCTGCCGGTCGCTCGGCGTCTTCATTCTGGGTGGGGATTCGAACCTGACGTCGGAGATTTCGCTCACCGGTTGTTCGATCGGGATCGTACCGAAGAACGCTGTGCTCACGCGGCGGGGCGTTCAGCCGGGAGACGCAGTCTTTGTCACTGGACGCGCAGGCGCCGGGAACGCACTTGGGCTCGTGAGACTGAGTGGGCTTCCCGACGAGTACTTCCCGGAAAGCAACTATCGACCCTCGGCGAGACTTGGGGCAGGCAGAGCCCTGAGAGACCACGCGACGGCGGCCATGGATACGAGCGACGGTGTTCTGACGACCCTCGATCAGCTGATGCGCCTGAACGGCCACGGCTTTGAGATCGATTGCGACTGGTCCATGATCCTGTCTGAGGACGTGCTCGCCCTGTGCGACCGGACCGGGACACCGCACTGGATGATGCTCGCCGGACCACACGGCGAGTTCGAGCTCATCTTCACTGTGCCCGCGACCGAAGCAGAAGCGTTCCTGGAGAAGCCTGGCGGTCTCGGATTCGACCCGATTCGTCTTGGAACGGTCCAGGAGCGAGCCGTTATCACGCTTGCTCTGCCGTCGCGGCGCCGGGTCGATATCGACATGTCCTCTCTGCGCAATCTGCTCGACACTTCTGGGGGGGATCTCGCATTCTATCTGAGCGAGTTCAGGAAGATTGGGGGTTCCTGGGGTCTTGAGTAGCGAGGCAACGACAATACACGAATCTGTCCTTGCAGCGGCAGCAGAGCACGCGGCTCGGACAGCACTGATGTACTGGGATGGCGGGCGTCACGTCACCATCACCTATGCCGATCTTGCGGGAGCGATCGACGTAGCAGCAAAGAGGCTTGCTGCTTTCGGACTCAAGAAGGGAGATGCCGTCGGCATCATGTCGTCGAATCGTCCCCAGTGGGTAGTGGCCGACCTCGCTGTTCTGGCTCTCGGGGGGATAGTCGTTCCCATCTACAACACACTTCACCCGGACCAGGTCAAGTACATCATCAATGATTCCGGCATGCGGATGCTCTTTGTCGGTGACGCCGGCCTCTTCGCTGGAATCGCCGGCATCCGAAGCGAGTGTGATGGTCTTGAGGAGGTGATCTTCCTCGACGATTGGGGCATCCGCTTCGGTCGAACGGATGCGGCGTCCAAGAGTGGCTGGGCCAGAGGCCGCGACAGCTGGCCCGAGATGGAGGCCACAGACGTTGCCACGATCGTCTACACATCAGGGACCACTGGTGAGCCGAAGGGCGTCATCCTGACGCATGCCAACATCGTCTCGAACGCACGCGCGCTCATCGAGAGGCATGGGATATCCCGTGGTGATTCGATCCTCTCTTACCTTCCGCTGTCTCATATGCTGGAGCGAACCTGCGGGCACTACTCGTTTCTGTTCGCGGGAGCAGCCATCGCCTACGCCGAGTCGCGCGCCACGATCATCCGGGATCTGGCATCCGTTCGCCCTACTGTGCTTATCGCCGTGCCCCGTGTTCTCGAGAAGGCATACATCGCAGCCAGGGCTAGAATCGAGCATGGGTCCAGGATAAAGCGATGCTTTGTCTTGAGAACGATCGCCGTGCTGAACGAACGCGCAAACCGCCTCTATCGTGGGGAGAGCGTTCCCGCATGGCTTCGCGCACGCTCCTGGGTCTACGATGTCCTGATCGCTTCCCGCTTTCGCAAGATTGCCGGTGGGAGGGTGCGACTTATGGTGTCGGGAGGGGCGCCCCTCGACAGGCAGATCGCGAAGACCCTTCGCGTACTGGGCTTCGGTGTTGTTGAAGGCTATGGGCTGACCGAGACTTCGCCCGTCGTCACCTGCGGCTGCACCGAAGACTACAGGCTTGGAACCGTCGGGAAGCCACTCACCGGCGTAGAAGTCAGGATCACGGATGACGGCGAGATCCTGGTTCGGGGGCCGAATGTCATGAAGGGCTACCTGAACAAGCCGGACGAGACGGCTATGGTACTCGGGGGCGATGGCTGGCTTCACACGGGGGACCTGGGTGAACTCGACGATGACGGCAATCTTGTCGTGACGGGCAGGATTAAGGAACTCATCGTCACTTCCTACGGAAAGAACATTGTCCCAACGCCGGTGGAGGATAGGATTATGAGAAGCCCATACGTCTCTCAGGCGATCATTCTTGGAGACAACAGAAAGGCAATCGTGGCTCTCATTGTGCCGGACAGGGAAGAGGTCGAGCGCTATGCCGGGGAGCACGACGTCACCTGGAGTTCGTACGAATCGCTCCTCGAGCACTACGCGATCAGAAAACTCATGAGCTGCGAAGTGGAGCGGGCGAACGAACACTCCGCATCCTACGAGCGCGTGACGAAGTTCGCACTTCTTTCTGACCAATTCAGCCAGGAGAACGGTCTCTTGACACCGACAATGAAGATCCGGCGGAAAGCAGTAGCCGAAACCTACAGAGATCGTATCGAGCTCCTATACGAAGAGCTGGAGGGAAAAGATGCGCATTAGCGGGAAGCGCGTAATCGTCACCGGTGCATCATCCGGAATAGGCCGCGCACTCGCGGTGTCTCTTGCGGGGAGGGGCGCCGTGCTCACCATCGCAGCGCGCCGCTACGACAAGCTCGATGAAGTGTCTCGCGAGATTGCCGCACAGTTCCCGGATACACCTGCTCCTGTTGCGGTCCGGTGTGATGTGACGATTGCGGGTGACGTGTCGACACTCATCGGGGGCGCCGTTGAGCGGCTCGGGAGCGTTGACATGCTGATCAACAACGCAGGCATCAGCGTGTACGGAGAGACGCGACTCACGCGGCCGGAGGATTTCCGCCGGGTCATGTCCGTGAACTTCTTTGGAGCCGTCCAGTGCATGCTGGAAGTCCTTCCGTTCATGAGGAGGCAGGACAGTGGGCTCATAGTGAATATCGCCTCCGTGGCGGGGCTTCACGGCATTCCCTTCCTCGGGGCGTACTCGGCCAGCAAGGCAGCTCTCATCGCGACGAGTCAGAGTCTTCGGACCGAACTCGCGGACACCGGAATCCGTATCATGATCGTCTATCCGGGATACACCGATACCGAGATATTCGAGCGCGAGATCATGGTCGGAGGAGGAAAACGACCGCCGGCCCGGTACGCTCCGGTGAACGAGGTTGCAGAAGCGATCGTTCACGCGATCGAGCGCGGACGGCGCGATCTCATCATGACGAGGCGGGGAAAGCTTCTGAGCGTTCTTCGTGGAGCCGCCCCTGCGGTCGTTGAGCGAGTGATGCGCAAGATGGCGAGTGAGCTTCGTGACCCGGACGAGCCGCGGCGCGATCCAGGGGAGTCCTAGGAAAAGGAGCTGTATCGTGGGCAAACCCAAGCTTCAGATCATCGTTCTATTTCAGAATCTGGGCGATCAGGAAGCGTACTTCGCACGATCTCCGGCGCCGCCTCTGTCCGGCATGCTCGTTGCAGGGCTGACGCCGCCGATCGTCGAGGTGGAGCTTCTTCACGAGATGGTGCGCCCCATTGACTACGAGACGGATGCGGACTTCATCGCCCTGAGCTTCATGGATTTCTGCGCGCCACACGCGTACGATGTCGCCGCCAGGTTCCGCGAGAAGGGAAAGACAGTGATCGCCGGTGGTAAGTACGCGTCAACTTTTCCTGAAGAGGTAGTGCCCCACTTCGATTGCGTGGTCGTCGGCGAGGCCGAGCGGATCTGGCCGCGGGTCGTCGAGGACATGGTGGCGGGCACGCTGAAGGAGCGCTACGATGCCCCGTTTGCGCCGCCTCTTGACGATATCCCCCCTCCGCGGTACGACCTCGCGGAGCGCGAGTTCGGCGTTCCTGTAGTGACCGAGGCGACGCGAGGCTGCCCCTACGATTGCAGTTTCTGTCAGTTGACGATCCAGCGCGCCCCCTTTCGCACGCGGCCGATCAAAGATGTGATCCGTGACCTTACGGCGACGTCGCGGCTTCCCTATCACAAACGGAAGATCGCGATGCTGTATGATAATAACCTCGGCGGCGACATCGAGTACGCTAAGGAACTCCTGAAGGAGATTGCGAAGCTCAAATTGTGGGCGCTCGGGACGCAGTTCAGTTTCGATTGTCTCCATGATGACGAGTTCGTGGATCTTCTCGCCAAAGCGAACTGCACCATGGCCTTCATAGGACTCGAATCGCTGAGCGAGCCCAGCCTGCTGTCGGTGCACAAGAAGCAGAATCGGGTGGAGGAGTACGAGGAGCTTTTCACCAAGCTCAGGCGTCGCGGGATCATGACGTTCACGGGGCTCATGCTTGGGCTCGACGAGGACACGCACGAGTACTATCAGAGTCTGCCTTCGCAGCTTGACGAGATCGATCCCGGCGTCATTCTCCTCTCCATCGCGATCCCCATTCCCGGGACGCCGTTTCACAAGCAGGTGCGCGACGATGGGAGGATCATTGACGAGGACATTTCTCACTATGAGGGTGACCATCTAGTCATCATGCCGAAGCGAGTGACGCCCGAGCAGGTGTTCGAGGCGTTCCGGCGAATCAACAGGGAGTTCTACTCAACCGGCAAGATCATCAGAAGATGGTGGAGGCTCGTCTCAGGCCACAGGCGTGCCGGAAACCCGTTCGCGTGGCTGTTCCATTCCGCCGTTCTGTCCTACGTCTTCTTCAGTCTCTCGGTCTTCCAGAGGGACCACGCAGAACAGAGGGTGTATCCCATGAGGACTTCGGGGACACTCAGTGATTCAGTGCGCACGGAAGCCGAGGCGTGATGGCGGCGCCCGAGCTCCGAAGCGCAGGAAGGAGGCAATTGTGGCTCGGTTCACTCTCATTCTCGCGGCCGTGATCGAGATCGTCTTCCGTGGGATTCCCGCCCTCTTCGGATCTCCACGAATAGCAGATTTCTTCGGTCTGGAGTTTCTTCCCGGGTTCATTCCCTACGTGCACGCCTTCGGAGCCGTGATGATCTGTCTCGGCGTACTCTTCTACATCGCATCGAAGGAGCCCGAGAAGCACGTTCTCATCATCAACATCGCGATGATGAGGTTCGCGCTCGGCATCGCAGCTCAGTTGGGCTCATATTTTCAGCTAGGATCACTGCACGTCTTCTGGTGGACCCACATGGCCGTGGATGTGGTCCTGGTTGTCCTGTTCATTCTCGCCCGATCGTCGCTCAATAAGAGCAGACAGGTATGCTGAGCCAGCTTCATGGCCGGAATCGGTCTCCACGGCGAATGAGCACTCTCCTTCGGCGTCTGGAGATGCTAATATCGTCAGGCTATCGAGCTGAGTCGGTGAGGGATAGACACTCAAGCACGGGAGGATAGTCGAGTGGCGGCGAAACGGCGAAAGCACATTCGCATGAGCACAACATCGGTGCCGACCGGGGTCGACCTGCTGCAGACCGCAGGTCTCAACAAGGGGCCCGGCTTCCCGCTGGAGGAGAGAGAACTGTTCCGGTTGAGAGGACTCCTTCCTCCGCAGTTGTGCACGATTGAGAAACAAGTCCTGCGCGTGATGAACAACTTCAGAAGGATGCTCACCGATCTCGATCGATACTTGTATTTGATCGCGCTCCAGGACAGAAACGAGACGCTTTTCTACCGCGTTGTGCTCGAGCATCTCGAGGAGATGCTTCCGATCATCTACACACCAACGGTCGGGGAGGCCTGTCAGAAGTACGGACACATCTTCCGTCGCCCTCGCGGACTTTTCATTACCCTCGCCGATCGGGGCGAGATCGCGGACGTTCTTCGGAACTGGCCGTACGTAGACGTTCGCATCATCGTCGTGACTGACGGCGAGAGGATTCTCGGCCTTGGCGATCTCGGTTCAAACGGCATGGGGATCCCCGTCGGGAAGCTTTCCCTCTACACGGCATGTGCCGGCGTTGCTCCCTCGCAGTGTCTCCCGATCACGCTCGACGTCGGAACAAACACGCAGAGCCTCCTCGACGATCCTCTGTACATCGGTACGAGGGAACGCAGATTGCGCGGAGAGGATTTCGACAGTTTCATCGCCGAGTTCTTCAGAGCTGTACGGGAAGTGTTCCCACACGCTGTGATCCAGTTTGAGGATTTCGGAACGAACAACGCGTTTCGGCTTCTTGACTACTACCGCGACAAGGTCAGCGCGTTCAACGACGACATCCAGGGAACTGCGTCGGTGGTGCTCTCCGGGATCTACTCGTCCCTCAGGCTTACCGGCGGCGCTCTCAAGGATCAGAGATTCCTCTTCCTTGGAGCGGGGGAAGCCGGTATC
>JAUWBY010000235.1 GCA_030609605.1 Candidatus Eiseniibacteriota bacterium | reverse complement strand
GTGAAGGCGACCGGCATCGCGCTGGATGAGATCGGGAGAGCTATCCCGAACTCGCCAATGTTGGGAGCGCTTATCAAGGTGTCGCCATTCCTGTCTCTCGATTCGGTGATTGATCAAATCAAGAAGAAGTTCTCGCACGGCTTCAAGCCAGAGGTGCTTCACGGCAACGTGCGCGCGATAAAGAGGGCGCACGAGGAGGTGACGTCCGAATGAGCGAGAGGTCATGGAAGGAGATCCCGATCGGCGGGATCATCGAAGAAGCTGGAAACGCCGATAGCTATGAAACCGGTTCCTGGAGGACGTATCGTCCGATCTGGGACGCGGAGAAGTGCATTCACTGCCTTGCCTGCTGGATAGCCTGTCCTGACTCCTCGATTCTGCTGGAGGACGGCAAGATGGTCGGCATTGACTACGCACATTGCAAAGGGTGTGGCATCTGCGCCTTCGAGTGTCCGGACAAGATCAGCGCTCTTGAGATGGTTCTTGAGACTGACGCAGCAGCCGCGAAGTAGGCGCAGGATGCTAAACGCACAAGAGAAAGAGTGAGAAGGGAGATAGATTCGTGGCAAGGAGACTGACGCTCACGGGTAACGATGCGGCCGCGGAGGCCATGCGTCAGATCGATCCCGATGTGGTTACGTGCTTTCCGATCACGCCACAGACTGAGTTGATGCACAAGTTCGCTGATTTTGTGGCTGACGGTGAAGTCAAAGCCGAGATGGTACTGGTCGAATCAGAGCACAGTGCCATGAGTGCTGCGGTCGGCGCGGCCTCAGCCGGCGCAAGGGTGATGACCGCAACTTCGGCGAACGGGCTCGCGCTCATGTGGGAGATCGTCTACATTGCGGCTTCGAACCGGCTCCCAATCGTGATGCCGGTTGTGAACCGAGCTTTATCGGGACCGATCAACATCCACTGTGATCACAGTGATACGATGGGCTGTCGCGATACGGGCTGGATTCAGCTCTACTCGGAAAACGCCCAGGAAGTCTACGACAACGTCCTTCAGGCCATCCGGATCGCCGAAAATCCAGATGTTCTTCTGCCGGTGATGGTTACGTTCGACGGATTCATCATCAGTCACACGGTCGAAGTACTGGACGCTCTTGAAGACAAGGAGGCGTCGGACTGGGTCGGGGAATACAAGGCGATGTATACGCTTCTCGACACCGAGAAGCCTGCTACATTCGGGCCGCTTGATCTTCAGGACTACTACTTCGAGCATAAGAGGCAGCAGATCGAGGGGATGAGCAACGCCACGGAGGTCATCAAGAGCGTGGGTAAGGCGTATGAGAAGCTGTCCGGCAGAGCGTACGGAATGACCGAGCGCTACATGACGGACGATGCCGACTACGTCGTCGTCGCTCTCGGATCGACGTGTGGAACTGCGAAGGTAGTTGTGGACGAGATGAGGGCCGAAGGCAAGCGTGTGGGGCTCCTGAAGATACGCTCCTTCCGCCCGTTCCCGCACGCCGAGATCGTTGCAGGACTCGCCTCGGCAAAGGCGATCGGAGTGCTGGACAGATCGGTATCATTTGGCGCTCCAGGTGGCCCCGTGCACAAGGAGATCCTGGCGGCACTCAGCGGAACAGGTCACCAGACATCAATCGTCAACTATCTCTACGGTCTCGGTGGACGCGACATTTCTCTGGATCACATCCGCTCGGTCTTTGAGGAACTCGAGACCGTGGCCGGCAAGACGATTGCGCCGAACGAGGTCAGATTCATAGGACTAAGGGGCTAAGGAGGAAAACCAGATGCCGGCACCAAAGCAACTGGCACAGCACGAAGACCTCGTGACCGGAGGCCACCGCGCATGCGCGGGCTGCCTGCCGATGACGGCCATGCGACAGCTGCTCTTGGCCGCAGGTCAAGACACAGTGGTTGGATGCGCAACGGGTTGTGTGGAGGTCGTGACGACGATTTATCCATATACAGCGTGGAAGACACCGTTCATCCATAACGCTTTCGAGAACTCCGCTGCGACCATAAGTGGAGCCGAGGCTGCGTACACTTCTCTCAGGAAGCAAGGGAAGATCGACAAGAAGATCAACTTCATTGCGATGGGTGGTGATGGAGGTACGTATGATATCGGTCTTCAGTCGCTATCGGGAGCAATGGAGCGCGGTCACAACATGCTCTACATCTGCTACGATAACCAGGCGTACATGAATACGGGGATTCAGAGGTCTGGTGGGACGCCGAAGGGAACAGCCACGTCGACGACACCGGCTGGGAAGGTGATACAGGGGAAGACGCAATTCCCCAAGCCGCTGACGGAGATCTTGATCGCCCACGATATCCCGTTCGTGGCGCAGGCGACACCGGGTTACCCCAAGGATTTCACGGACAAGGTTGAGAAGGCTCTTGCGATAGACGGCCCGGCATTTATCAATGTGCTCGCTCCGTGTCCGCGGGGATGGAGGTATCCGCCTGAGCAGTCGATGGAGTACGCAAGACTTGCCGTGAACACGTGCTTCTGGCCCCTGTTTGAAGTGGAGTACGGAGTATTCAAGGTCAACAGGAAGCCCAAAGAGAAGCTCCCGGTCTCCAAGTGGTTTGAGGGGCAGGGCCGGTTCAGGCACCTGTTCAAGGAAGCAAACAAGGGAATTATCGACGAGGTACAGGCTGATGTGGACCGCAAGTGGGCGTGGCTCCTGAAGCGTGAGGAGTTGACTCAGGCGTAGGTCGGCTTCTGGGGGGCTCTTGAACTGGGCGAACGGACTGACGCTGGGACGACTGATCCTGGGACCTGTGATCTTCACGGTCCTGATGAGTGGTCGACTGTGGTTGGCGTTTGCGCTCTTTGTCGTCGCTATGATCACCGATCTCTGCGATGGCTACCTTGCCAGACGTTCCAACAGCGTGACCGAACTCGGCAAGCTCATGGACCCCCTTGCCGACAAGGTACTGATCTCACTCTTGCTCGTGGCGTTCTGGCGCATGGGACTCAGATATGTGCCGTTCTGGATGGTAGCGATTGTGGTGGGGCGCGAACTCCTGATTCTCGGATGCCGCACCGGCGTGCTGAAGAGTGGAGAAGGGTTCGTTACGAGCCGCGCGGCGAAGTGGAAGACGGCCGCGCAGATGGGGTGGGTCGCACTTGTGCTTCTCTACCTCTCATTGATAGGCGGGACGGACTCCCTCCTCCACAGACTGGCTGGAGGAAGGTTGGAGTCCGTTCTCCTGTTTGTGGGGGGACTGGCTGTTGCTCTTACTCTGCTGTCGGGCATAGAGTACATGATAAACGGCAGGGCGCTTTCGATAGTCAGGAGCGGTCGCCACACTGGTAGAACCCATAAGGGGAGGTGATCTCTTGACGCCACGACAGCAGGCTCCGATCCACCCGCTTGTCTGGTTCATCGCCACAGGGGGAGGTCTCGGATATTCGCCCCTTGCTCCAGGTACAGCGGGAACGCTGGGATGCGGCGTGCTATTGTGGTTCCTGATGCCGAAGGATGTCGCTGCAAGCGGGTCGCTGGCCATCTTCGCGCTGTCGGTATCAGTTCTGGCTTTCATAGCCCTTTCCATCTGGGTGTCCACAAGGGCCGAAGCCGCATTCGGCAAGGATGCATCGAAGATAGTTGTCGATGAGTTCGCCGGATACCTTGTGGCTGTCCTCTTTCTCCCCAAAACGCTGATCGTGTATGTCGCAGCGTTTCTCCTGTTCAGAATCTTCGATGTTCTGAAGCCGTTTCCTGCCGCGCGTGCCGAGACGCTTCCTGGAGGTGTGGGCGTTGTCCTCGATGACCTGGTAGCCGGGATCTACGCCAACATCCTCATTCGCGTTATGCTTCTGGCAACGGGCCTCTAGCAGATCATCGGGAGGTGAGCTTCCGTGAAGGCCGAGATCATTACCATCGGCAATGAACTGCTGGAAACAGGACGCGTCGATTCGAACTCCGCTTTCATTGGAGAGCGCCTTACTGTCCTCGGCGCGTCAGTGACCCGGTCCACGACAGTGCCCGACGCCCCTGAACTGATAAGGGAAGCGATTGAAAGC
>JAUWBY010000319.1 GCA_030609605.1 Candidatus Eiseniibacteriota bacterium | reverse complement strand
TGGGGCAGAATGCTTCTCTCATAACTACATTATCATAGTCTCTCAGCAGGCATCATTACAAGTGCCGAGCAGAACAAGCCTCACAGTGCACGTTGTGTGCCTGAACCCATTGCGCTCACCGGTCCGATGGTTCTCCCTCGGAAAACCACCGGACCGGCTGTACAATGTTGCG
Source organism: Candidatus Eiseniibacteriota bacterium (assembly GCA_030609605.1). GTDB lineage: Bacteria > Joyebacterota > Joyebacteria > Joyebacterales > Joyebacteraceae > Joyebacterum. The sequence goes on along the minus strand of JAUWBY010000319.1, from coordinate 2,501 downwards.
ATTCGATCCATCTCCCGACTCAGTCATTGTGATTCACCCAGAGGGGCGACGATTCATGACGAGAAGACAGCGGCAAGGAGGTTCACTCAGAACGCTTCTGGCCTCCGAGTCCCTTCTTCTCCTCACTGCTGCCATATGGGGAATCGCATTCGTCTTCCAGCGGACCGCGATGGATCACGTCGGACCGTTCACGTTCAACGCGCTCAGGTTCGCACTCGGCGCCCTTGTCATGCTGGTGATCATGGGTGCGCGGAGGCAGAGCGGCAGGCGGCGCAACCTCACTGGTCGTCACGCTTTTCTCTCAGGTCTCTTCGCGGGGCTCCTCGTGTTCGGGGGCGCCACCTTCCAGCAGGTCGGCATCGTCTACACGACGGCCGGAAAGGCCGGCTTCATCACCGGTCTCTACATAGTGCTCGTCCCCGTACTCGGCATCTTCTGGGGGCACCGTCCCGGACGAAACGTGTGGCTGGGCGCCATCGTTGCGGTAGCCGGGCTCTTCCTCCTGAGCGTCACCGACGCGCTCACTCTCGGGACCGGCGACTCGCTCGTGCTGGTCGGAGCGTTCTTCTGGGCGGGTCATGTGATCTTCGCGGCGTGGGTGACGAAGCGCATGGGCATCCCCGAACTCGCGTTCATCCAGTTCGTCACTTGCTCGATCCTGAGTCTCATCGTCGCGGCGGCCACCGAGCGCATCGAGTTCCAATCGATCATGAACACCACGGTACCCGTTCTCTACGGAGGACTGGTATCCGTCGGGATCGCCTATACGCTTCAACTCGTTGGACAGAGAAAGACGCCTCCATCCCATGCGGCCATCATCATGGGACAAGAGGCGGTCTTCGCCGCACTCGGCGGGTGGTTCTTCCTGAATGAGTACCTGAACTCTCGCGCACTTCTTGGGTGCGCGCCGATGCTTGGTGGGGCCGTTCTAGCGCAGCTCAGATTCCGGCGGAGCTGATACCGGCGCAATACCCGCAGTCTTGATCTCTATTTCACACAGCATCCATTTCTGCCATACTTGAGTGTTAACCAGTCCCGCTATTCAAAGGAGAGTGAGGCTTCGTTTGTGTGCATCATCCTCTGACAACCGTGTGAGATTCCCGCTGTGGACGACTCTCCTTCTCATCTCCGGAGCAGCCTCCGTCCTGGCCGTCAGACTCGCCAATCCAGCTGTCCTGGACGAGCTCCTGACAACCGTAATCATCTTCTTCGTGCTCCCGTTCGTGCTGCTTTTCATTCTCAATGCGATCTCCCGCATCTTGGTCGTCATTGCCGCCGTTGCGATGCCTGGCGTTTCGCTTCTCATCGCGCGAAGCTCCGGTGACAACACTCTCTTATCGCTGATTCCAATCGTGTCCGCGCTTGCAATCGTCGCCATCTACTGCACACACGGCACAGCCGGCAGAAAGCACGGCGCAGTCGGAAGCCGGGGACGCCGTTCGCTTTTCGTGCTTCTTCCGGCACTTGTCCTCGCCGCCGCAGTCCTTCTCGTGCCCACACCTCGTTCATCCAGCACGACTCCACGCGTCCTTCTGATTGGTATCGACGGCGCCAGCTGGGACAAGATCGAGCCGCTCGTCGCCGACGGAAAGCTGCCGAACTTCGAGCAGTTGGTCAATCGCGGACACACAGCACGGCTCCGCACGCTCCCCAGCATGTACTCGCCGCAGATCTGGAGCACAATGGCTACCGGCTGCATCCCTGACGATCACGGTATCTATGACTTCGGCTGCCGGCAGGCGGACTTCCGCGTCGGCCGCATATGGGATCGCATGTGGGTCGAGGGCCGCTCGTGTGGTCTCTGTGGATGGTATTTCACCTGGCCACCCAACCCGGACCTCGGACCGAACGACTTCGTGGTCCCAAGCACGCTCGCTCCCGACGGCCAGACACATCCACCCGAGTTTTCCTTCTACTGGCAGCTCTGGGCGCGCGAGTCGTACAAGAGCGATGAGACCGTTCCGTACCACGTCGCCGCCCTGGGGGCCTTCAGAAACGGTGTTCGCCTCTCCACTCTCAGACGCGCGGTCACGGCCGTTATCGAGCGCAAACTGAGCCCGGGCTTGCCCCTCGAGCAGACCTGGCGGGACCGTCAGCTCTCGGCTGCGCTTGAGACAGACGTATTCTGTGAGCTCCTGCGGGTGCGCAATCCCGAGTTCGCCGCGGTCTTGCTCAATCAGGTAGACAAGGTCTCCCACCTCTACTGGAAATACATGGATCCGGAGGGCTTCGAACACGTCACGGCGGACGACAGGGCACGATACTCGGGCGTGATCGACGCGCTCTACGTGGAGATGGACGCGTGTGTGGGAAGAATCCTGGACGCCGCACCGCCAAATGCCGAGATCGTGCTGGTCTCGGACCACGGCTTCCGTCCGGCTCTCAGGAGGACGGCCGGAAGTTTCTGCCGTATCCGGACGGAGAATCTCATCAAGGTTCTGGGAATGGAAGCCGACGTGTTCGGAACGAACGTCGACCGCGTCGTCCATCTGAGACCGACC
>JAUWBY010000064.1 GCA_030609605.1 Candidatus Eiseniibacteriota bacterium | reverse complement strand
GCATGATGCCGTTGACGGCCCCCGCGAAGGCAAACTGCGCGTCAGACAGGTACCGTATGTTGTCGGGATTGTAGGCATCGGGATTGCCTACCTCGGCGTAGGCCTGTTTGACCACTTCCTCCGCCGCGGACATGACGACGGCCCGGGCCGTTGGAACAATCAGTGGTGTGTCGTATCGTGCCGTGATCTTGGCGACGTGCGAGAGGATGTTGAGACTCGCGATGGTCATGATGTTGTCGATCTCGCCGATGCCCGGAACGTAGAGGACGGGGCGCCCCATCTCAGTGGCGCGCCCGACGGCCTCCTCAATAGCATTGAGACCGGGGATGCGCCGCACAAAGAGCTTCGCCCCCTTCCCGGCTGCCGCCGTGAACCACGCAACCATCGCGAAGAAAACGACCATCAGCACGAGAACCGGGAGGCGAGACCACTGGAACATGTTCGCGCGCCCGGCCACCGGGCCTGCCCGCACTGGTTTGGAAGGGTTCGTGCCATCATAGGCTCGGAGGCTATAGTAGTACTCGGTGCCGGGCTCGGCTGATTCATCGACGTAGCGAGTGACGCCGCTTGCGATCTCATCGAGAATCTGCCCCGTTTCGCCCTCTGTGAGCGAACGCGACAGAGTGTAGCCCGTGACATCTCCGGCTCCGGAACCGTCATCAGGCGAGAGCCCCCACTCGATCTCGATCTTGTCGCCGGAGTCCGAGTTCTCGAGATAGTCGCGCACTGTGAGCGAGCACGGTGGACCAGGCGGAACGGTGTCGAGAACGTCCGATGCGATCCCACCCTGCGGCGCGGTCTCCTGGGCCCGGACAGACCCACCTGCTGCCACAACAAGCGCAAGCGAGACGAGCAATATGCAGCGGACTTGATTCATACGCATTTCCCCGGGCTGACTCCACTAGATCAGATGCAACCAGTCCTGCAACAGGAAACCCACGCGCCCGATCAGAAGAGACACTCGCGACATCACCGTGTATCCGAACGATGCGCCGAAACCCACCATAAGGAAAACGATACCCACTCGTGCCAGCGCACCGAGGACGCCCTTGTGCTTCATAGAGAAGAAGAAATACGTCAGTGTTCCGATAAGGCCCACGATCAGAAACACGTTCGTGATCGATGTCAGCGGCAGCGCGTTCGCACCTATCTGGTTCAGCACGCGCGCCTGCATGATGGGTGAAAGACCAAGCCCGGCGTAGCCACCAACGTAGATGCCGAGCGACCAGCGCCCTATCCATCCGATCTTCGGGAAGAACCGCGTGTAGAGCAAGAGACCAAGAAGACCGGGTATCAGAGCCAGCCACCACATACTGCTCCCAAGCTCTATCACCTCATCACCGAACCGAAGCTGGAAGACGGGCGCCACAACGTTCGGCTGAATGAAGTTGAAGTAGTAGATGACGAGGTAGTAGCCCGCGGAGATGCCGACGACCAGATGCTCCGCAAACTTGTAGAACGGATTGTCCTTGTACAGGAAGCTGTACACGGAGAGCGTCAGTATCGCCCCGATCGTTGTCCAGATTATTGTCCCCATCAATTCCTCCAGATGCTGCTTGTGGGTCGCACTCCACGGCCGCCCATTGGCCGCGGCGCAGAAGAGCAGAGACTAGGCCGCGTCCCTCTCCATCTCGCGTTTCTTCCGTCTGGCCCCGAAGTAGGCGATGTTGCCGAGAACAATCAGAATGATGATCAGGATGTGGACCGCCGACTGCGAGTCCATGCCTCGGACTCCCGCGTCGGGATGGTTGATCAGCCCCTCGTACTCCGCAGCCCCACGCATTCCTCCCAGGAGTCCCACGAGCTGCCCGGTATCGAGGAACGGGTAGAGATCCGTCGCCATGACCGCGGTGACACCGGCGCCCACGTCCTGTCCGTACGGCTGGTGCGCATATAGGACCCATGCCTCAGCCGCCGACCAGCCCGCCAGAGTGATGAGAAGTGGAATGTCGTCGTAATTCCTGATGCCATCCAGCATCGGGATGTCATTCAGGGACGTTCCGTAGGCGTCTTCCGGGTAGACGTTCCGAATGTTGACCCCCAAGCCGAGAATGACGGCCGAGAGTCCGGGCCTGAACCCCAGGAAGCAGTAGTCCTCACCATAGACCTGCCCCATCTCCTCCGCCACCTGGTTCATGGCCCGTTCGGCCAGTCCGTAGCCGGCCGGATGCAGCGTCAGCACGGCCACATTGATGTCGTTGCTGAACGCATGTCGCAGAAGCGCCAGAGACATGGGCTCGAGCTCCGGCAGCGTCGCCGGCGCATAATCGATCGCCAGAAGAAGCGGCTGCCCGTTAGGTGGGATCTCGTCGAGCGCATCATACAGGTTCTGCACCGGCTCCGTCACAGTGACGGGCAGTCCCAAAGGAAAGAAGAACGGGATGATGACGACGATTCCGATAGCAAGAAATATCCACCGGCGATCTATTTGCATGAATCTCTCAAAAATGTTCATCGCTACCTCCGGATGCGGGACAGCGGCCCGCGAAATCGGGAACCGCTAGTCTCCGCCTCCCATCCATGCCCGTTCAATCCCAAGAATGATCTTGAGCGATGTCGCCATCATCCCCAGACCGACGCCTATCATGATCCCCCGCTTGGCAGCCAGGTTGGGAACCTCGAGGATCCAGCGTGTGGCCGCAGGGATCGAGCTGTGAATCATGTCGCCGATCGGAACGCGACCGAGCATGACGATGCAGGCCGCAACAAGAAGCAGGGTGGACTCGAGCGTCCTTGCCCTGAATGCTCTGAAGGCCGCCGATGCAACATAGAATGCCAGGAGCGAGAACATCGTGGCCTCGATGGGAACTTGAACGTTCTGGAACATCTTGTCGAACGGAGAACCCTGAGCGTGGTGCGCGGAGTGGAAGAACCCCAACCCGATCATCAGGCAGAGCGCAAGTAGCGTCACCCAACTGTAACCCCGATCGTCCGCCCTGTGTCTGATCTTGTGATAGTGGAGCCGAACGAGGCTGACCGTCCCCAGGAGGAACGCGAAGGCCAGGAGGGTCTGCAACCATATGAGCAGACGCTCGTACATATCCTGCACGGTCGGGTGCGGGATGAAATACTGGACTGCCATGAAGAGCCCCGCGATGAAGCAGAGGGCTAGTGGAAACTGACGACGCATCGTACCATCCTCTCAGAATCGTTCCCCGCAGTACGAGCCGCTCGAGAACGCCACCCAGCCTTAGCCTGTCGCAAGCAACGGAAGTATGAAATTGCTCTCTATGACCCCGGTAGCCGTCAGCGTCGCGGCTATCACACCGACAACAAGGAACACCGCGGCAATCAGCTTGAACATGTCCTGCCCCTTGAGACCACCCAGGAGGATAGGCTCTCTGGAGAGGTAGGCGCTGGCCGCGTAGAGCTCTTCTCCGATGAGCGTATAGTCACACGACGTGATGAAGAACGGCAGCTGAGTCACGGCATCCGTCCCGGCTATCTGGATGGCGCCGATCGAGGATCCCGTCTCCGCAAGAACAAGTGACTCTGCGAAGAACATGCCCATATAGAGTATCGTCGCGGGGCGCTGACGGACCATGATCCCGTTGACACCGGCGACGTATGCGAACTGGCTTCGCGTCAGATAGAAGACGTCGTCCTCGTTGTAGGCGTCGGGCCGGCCGGCCTTCGCGTACGCCTCCTTGACGACTTCCTGCTCAACCGCCATCACGATCGGATCCGCGCAGGGAACGATGAGCTTCGTGTTGTACTCCGCCGTCTTCTTGGCGACCTCTCCCAGGATATTGATCGCCGCGATCGTCGCCACATCGGACACCGAGGAGAGGCCGGAGATGAAGAGGATCGGCTTGCCCATCTCTGTCGCGCGGCCGACGGCGTTGTCCATCTCGTCGAGCCCGGCCAGGCGCCGGATGAACAGGCTCTTTCCCGATCTGGCAGCGGAAACAAAGTAGAGAATCGATGCAACGAAGATGATGACGGCCACGAGCGCATTGAGCCGAGACCGATTGAACCACTGGATGGAGGCTTCCACAGGACCGAACGTCCCCGAGAAGAACTGGGACTCGTCCGCGTCGAGGGCCGCCACACGATAGTACGTCGGCGCGCCGTTGTCCACGCCGCTGTCGCGGTACTCGATCACCCCGAAGGGAACCCCACCTGCAAGGACGAAACCCGTCTCCGGGTGGGCGGACCGAAAAACCTCGTACCCGGCGACGACGCCGTCCCCGTCATCGTCTGATGACAGCTCCCACGTGACGTTGATGGAACTACCACGATCATTCGGCGTATCGACGGCCGAGAGACCCGTGGGTGCCGCGACCGGCAAGAGTGTCTCCAGCTCGACCGTTTCCACCTCTTCCTGCGCAGACACCGCAGCAGGACATAAGAAAAGGGCCGCCACTGCTACGGAGAGCGCAACGAACCCAGCCCTTCGGCCTATGCCGCCAGACTGTCCTCTGTCACCGAGCATCAACCGCTCCTTTCATGCTTCCGGAACGTCGGGGGTTCTCGTAGGACCCCCGACGCGATCTCTATTCGATTGCCAAGAAGGCTATCAGACGATTCGGCGCATGTCAAGCTCCACGAACGTCGACGTCCGGAAGCCTGTTACCCTTCGATCATCTCCACGTTCGCGCGCGGCAGCACGGTCTCGGACCCGTCGGCGAGCTTCACCTTGAGAACGCGCACCATCGATTCGGACTCCATCTTCCAGAGTTCGTTCGGAAGTTCCGTAACGGTGCCAAGGCTGCCGAAGTGAGGCTCCCTGATGACGCGAATGCTGCTTCCGATATCAAGTCCGGCGGAACTTGAGGCATCATCGCCGGCAGGCAGCTCAGCGTCCGGCATCGGAATGACGATCTCCGGCCGCATGACGCCCGCCCTGATCTGGGTTGCGCCGTTGATCGATGCCTTTTTCCCTTCTCTCGATTTCAGTAGACCGAATGTACCTCCGGCCATTGCCATCGCGCCGAACCCCTCAGTCAGAATCAGCGTTGTCACAATGTCCTCGGAACCGGTTATGGCAACGCCGAGATCTTTTCCCAGGAGTCTCTTGAGATCCGGGTCATCGAACCCACCGACCACTATGCCGCTTACCCCTATCTTCATCGCCTTCTGAAGTCCGGACCAGTCGACGTGCGAGCCGCCGATCACGACCTTGCCCTTCATCGACTCATCAAGGAGGGAGGCCTCGAGCTTCTGGTCGGGGCTATCGACGGCAATGTGGATCTCCCCCGCCCTCTCCCCACCCACACCGAAGATTCCCTGGATGAACGACCCCTTCACCTCGATCGCCACACCCTCGTTCTCGAAAACCTCAACCACCTCCCCGTCCACATATGCGTCCACCTCGATCGGCATGGGAGGCTCACGGAGGATAACTTGCCCCGTGATGGTAGAAATACTCTCGAGCGTACCATCGCAGGGCGAGTTGACGGTCCCCTTGAAGAAACCAAAGAACCCCTTCGTCACGGCGATCGGTTTTCCCTTCTCTATGGGATCCCCCGCCTTCTTGGTCATGACGGAGGGCAGGTCCTCAGGTGGGAGACCGAACTTGCTCGCGACATTGACTAGCTGCACATTGCCGGGAAGATGAGTTTGAGCCACGATCGTGTCCGACGAGACATGATCACCCTTGGAAACGATCACCTTCCCCTTGATGGGCAGGAGTCGCTCCTTCCTGAGTACGGTCATCTCTGCAACTCGCAACCCTGGCGTATATGCGTGGGCCATGATCTGTTCTCCTCGTTTCTGAGCGAATCGCCGATGCTACGCCGGGTAGGCGTCAAAAGCGTTCGCCCACTTCTCCAGCTTCTCGACGCGCTTGTGCTCGTCGGTCGGAAGCTCGAAGGGACGTCCTCTGGTATCTACCATGAGTCCAACCACACCGCCGGTAAGCGTGCACTCGAGCGGCTTGCCGGCCCCCTCGCCTAGATTGAACCCCTTCGCCGGGGTGAGCTTGGCCTCCACGGACTCGTCGACGCCGAGCGGATAGACGACCATTTCACCAAACGGAATGTCATCGTTGATCACCGTGCCGTTCGGCAGCGTCGCCTCGATCTTCAGACAAGGCTTGCCTTCCTGTGAAGTCCCAACGGGAGACACGAGCATCCCGAGATGGATGAGACAATCCTTCTCGAACACCTCGGTCGCGGCCTTCTCGTGAACGGCCGCCAGGACTCCGAGCTGCGGCATCATGAAGATGGAGTCGACCGCCAGCTGCGTTATCCCCTCCGGCAGGAACGCGTCTATCATCATGAGAGCGGCCTGCTGTCTCCGCGGAGCGTGAGAGAGAACGCCGCCCGAACCGACCAGGATATCAAGATCCATCATGTTGACCAGCGTCGCACCTGAAGCCGACTGACTGAACGCCTCGGATATGGTCCGCTCCTGCTGGACGCCCTTCAAACCCACTGCGAACGACTTGTGCTGGACGAACGCCAGCCTGAGCGCCTCTCGCGCTATGGCCTGCTCGATCTTGAGGTCCTCAAGCGACTGTGGAACCGTTGTCGGCCGGATCATCTTGTTCTTGATCCGGTTTCGCACGGACAGCTCCGGGAGTGCAAACGGAACCCACCGCATGACATTGTCGATCCCGGCCTCAGCCAGCACGTTCGAGACCGAATAGCTCATGCCGAGGTTGGCGGAGACGGTCCGATTGAAGGTGTGCTGAAAGACTGAGAAGATGTCAGTCGTGGCCCCTCCGATGTCGACGCCGACAACCTCTATTCCCCTCTGTTCTGCGATGGTCTCCATGATCGAACCGACGGCTCCCGGGGTCGGCATGATGGGCGCGTCCGTCCAGCCCATCAGCTTGTTGTACCCGGGCGCCTGCGCCATGACGTGCTCCATGAAGAGCTCGTGGATCTCTTCCCTCGCGGGTCCCAGGTTTTCCCTCTCCAGAACGGGACGGAGATTGTCGACCATAGAGAGGGCGGTCTTCTTCGTCAGCAGGTCCTCGACCTCACCGCGTGCATCTACATTGCCGGCGAAGATGACCGGGAGGTTGTACCCCATGCCAAGACGCGGCTTAGGATCGGCCGTGGAAATGACCTGGCCCAGCTCGACCACGTGCGTAATGGTCCCGCCGTCGATGCCACCCGAGAGTAGGATCATGTCGGGCCTGAGATGTCTGATCCTCTCAATCTGCTCGTGGGGAAGTCTGCCGTCGTTTGAGGCCAGAACGTCCATCACGATAGCGCCCGCGCCCAGCGCCGCTCTCTGCGCGCTTTCGGCCGTCATGCTCTTCACCACACCCGCCACCATCATCTGGAGACCACCCCCCGCGCTCGAGGTAGACAGGTAGAGATCGACGCCTCTATCTCCTCCATCGCTCGGATGGATGAACGTCTCTCCGTCGAGAATCACGTGCCCGGAGAGCTCCTCCACCTCCCGAACCGCATTCAACACGCCTCTGGTCACATCCTCGAATGGAGCCTCGACCGTCGTCGGCGCCTCTCCCCTGACGACAAGCCTGTACTCGCCGTCGACCAGCTTGATGAGAATCGCTTTGGTGGTCGTGCTCCCACAGTCGGTGGCGACTATGACCCTGATCTTACCGTTCTCACTCATCGGCACCTTCCTCTGGCTCATCGGCCGCGCGCTTCGCCTCCTTGCGCCGCCTCTTCTCTTTCCTGATCTTCTGTTGCTCCTCCGCCTCGAGTTCCTCTATGCGTCGAAGGAGGTGCTCCACGTTCTCCCGATCCTCCAGGAGCGTCATGACATCGTCGTAGCTCTTGAAGGTGAAGATACTCTGAACGATGGGCTGGAAAAAGACCATCGTCTGGTTTCCGAGGAACGACAGGGGCTTGACGGACTCCAGAAACAGAATTGCCGGGGTCGCGAGGCGTCGCTCGACGATCTTCCGGGCAAACCGGTCCAGTAGCTCAGACGGCTCCTTGTTCTCCGTCTCCTCCTTTGCCGCTCTCATCGACCACATCCCTATCGTCCTCCTCGCGGTTCACAATCATCCGCTCGACAACAGCCATGACCTCGTCGCGGTTGCCGTGAAACTGGAGTGACACACCGCGAAAGCGTTCGAGCCTCGAGCGACCGACGAAGGGAGAAAGAAGCACGCCCTCACGATCCTTGTGGAAGCTCCGGAACTCGCTCCAGCTCTTTTCTTTTCTGCTCACGAGTCCCCTGACGAAGACACTCTCATCCGTGAGGCTGTAGTGCGTCGGCAGATAGAAGCCGGCGACCTGCCCCCACAGCAGAAGCACTGCAAGAACAGTGAAATAGCCGGTCTCGAGCCAGCTCTGAAGAGTCCACGCCAAGAGAGCGATGACGGCCAGTCCGGCCACCGCCCTGACAGGACTCCTGAGCATCGGCCAAGCCGTCCAGGAGAGCTCCGCCACGGTCAGCCCCGCCTCCAGCTCACGTCCAGATCCTTGGAAGCCCGAACTTCATCGAGCCTGCCGACAGGAGTCCGGCTCGGCGCGCCGGTGACAATCTCAGGGGTGGACTCGCTCTCACGAGCGATCTCTATCATGACGCTGATGAAATGATCGAGTGAGCGTTTACTCTCGGTCTCCGTCGGCTCGATCATGAGCGCCTCATTGACAATGAGAGGGAAGTAGACGGTGGGCGCGTGCACGCCGAAGTCCAGAAGCCGCTTCGCCACATCGAGCGCCTTGACGCCGTTCTCCTTCTGTCTGGATGCCGAGAGCACGAACTCATGCTGGCAGTAGCCCTTGAATGGAAGCTCGTAGTGTCCTTCGAGCTTGTGCTGCAAGTAGTTGGCATTCAGGAGGGCGTTCTCCGCGACTCTCCTCAGCCCCGCCGGGCCAAGCGTGAGAATGTACGCGTACGCTTTGACCATCACAAGGAAATTGCCGTAGACGCCGTGGACCTTGCCGATCGACTTTGGGCGTTCATAGTCGGGATAGTATTCAACGCCCCTGGATCTCGCTTCATCCCGCGCGATTACCGGATAGGGCAGATAGCCGGCCAGCCTGCTTGTTACACCTACCGGTCCTGATCCGGGACCGCCTCCGCCGTGCGGAGATGAGAACGTCTTGTGCAGATTGAAGTGCATGAGGTCGAACCCGATCTCCCCCGGCCGGACGATTCCCAGTAGAGCATTCAGATTCGCGCCGTCCATGTAGACCAACCCGCCCACACCGTGCACGATCTCGATGATCTCCGCGATCCTGCTCTCGAATACGCCGAGCGTGTTCGGATTCGTTATCATGATGGCAGCCGTCTCGCTGTCGGTGATCCGCCTGAGTTCATCCACATCCACGCGCCCGGAGCTATCCGATTTGATCTCGACCGCCTGGTAGCCGGCGAGCGTGAGGCTGGCAGGATTTGTCCCGTGGGCGGAGTCGGGCACGATGACCTTGGACCGGGGATTCCCTCTGTCAGCGTGATAGGCCCTGACGATGAGCATTCCGGCCAGTTCGCCGGACGCGCCTGCGGGTGGCTGCAGCGAGACCTCATCCATGCCCGAGATGGCCGCGAGGTGCTTCGCCAGATTGTACATCAGCGCCAGCGCGCCCTGCGAGTGAGCCTCGTCCGTCTCGGGATGGAGACGCGTGAAACCCGGCAGCAGCGCAACATCCTCGTTCACCTTGGGGTTGTACTTCATCGTGCAGGACCCGAGAGGATAGAAACCCCGATCCACATGGTGATTCATCTCCGCCAACCGCGTGAAATGCCGCACGACCTCCGGCTCCGTGAGTTCGGGGAAGTCGGGCTCAACGCTCCGCACCTGGCTCTCACCGAACACCTCAACCGGATCGATCGGAGGCACGTCCAGCGGGGGGAAACTGTAGCCCCTTCGGCCGGGTGAACTGAGTTCGAAGATGGTCGGCTCGATAACGGTCCCCTGTCTTTCAGTGGCGCCGCTCATCAGGTCCCCCTCGAAACGATGATGGCTTCGAGCCCGGACACCAGAGAGTCTATGTCCTCGCGCGAGTGTCTTTCTGTGACCGAGACAAGAAGGCAGTTCGGCATGTCGTCGTAGTAGCATCCGCACTTGATCCCCGGCCAGATGCCGGCATCCGAAAGGGCCACCTTC
>JAUWBY010000113.1 GCA_030609605.1 Candidatus Eiseniibacteriota bacterium | reverse complement strand
GTAGCACCCTCATGGGGGCCGAGGAGACCAGCCGCAAGGCATTCGTCATGGAACTCGACGCCGCCTACACCGACGTCATCGTGCTCCGGTGGCAAGAGGCCACGGGCCTGGAGGCACTCCTGGACGGGGATGGCCGCACGTTCCAAGAACTCTCAGCGGAGCGCGGGGCAGACCGGGATGAGTAAGCCGGCCACGTCACGGAAGAGGAAGCTAGTCTCTCAGCGGGAGTACGCCCGCCGGCGCGGAGTCTCCCACGTAGCAGTCCAGCGTGCGGTGAAATCGGGACGGATCTCGACCGTGAGCGGCAAGATCGATCCCGCTCGGGCCAATCGCGAGTGGCGCGAGAACACCGACCGAAGCAAGCCACGGAACAGGATCACGGGGAAGCCGAAACACGCTCGGGCCCAAGGGGAGCCGTCGGAGCCCATGGACCTAGATGATGCCCACGAGCCCCACGGCGGAAACGGCACCGCGTCGGGATACGCCAAGGCGCGGGCTGCTCGGGAGCTCTACCAGGCCCAGCTCGTCAAGCTCGAGCTCGACCGGCAGCGCGGGACGCTCGTCCGCGCCGATCAGGTCAGAGTCGCCGCGTTCAACTCGGCCAGGAATGCGCGGGATCAGCTGATGGCTCTCCCCCATCGGGTCGCTGCGATCCTCGCCGCCACGGAGGACACCGCCGAGGTTAAGCGCATCCTCGAGGAGGAGATCGAGAAGATTTGCCTGGGGCTCTCGGATGCAGAACAGCAATGAGGTTTGTGAGACGCCCTACGGGGCTGGCGTCCTGAGCCGCGGCTCTGGGAGAGCGCATTGGCCGATGAGCACCGGGGTGTCGGCAGCTGCGTCGGGCACGAATCGACAGGCGGCTCTTCGCCGTGAGCGGCGGGTGCCTCGCGGGCGTCAGCCCGCGGTGCAATCGGCGTGACAGTCAAGCTCGTGGGCCGTATGCGCCGGTTAGATGCCGCGTCAATCAAGACATCTTCTCTACCGACACGCTGAGGTGGTAGCGGTACAGTGAAACACCAGTCGTTCGCAGCGCTGCCAGCTTCAGGTCGTCCGAGATCTCCCTAGCGATCGCGACACCTCTGCACGGGCCATTTCCCATATTGGTGTCGACCCAGCCCATGTAATGTAGCAACTGCCCCAGCGCCCTGTTTCGCCCACGGGACAGTTTGAGTTCAATGACAACGAACTTCCCATCGGGATCGATGGCGAGTATGTCTATTCGCCCACCTTCAATCGGGTACTCGACCCCGTCGCGCTCGCCATCCCTGTAAAGGCGTAGTCCTGGTTCTATGGCATCCAAGTTCTGGGCAAGGAAATCCCGGAGGTCGGACTCAGCGGCGAAGGCCTGTTCGGACAGCTCCTCAGATTCATCCAACTCCTCCCCTTGTCCGGAAAGGAATTTCTCATAGCGAGCCTTGATGCTCAAGTACCGACGAGCGAGGGACACACCGCGTGGTGACGCTCCTTGCGGCCAGTGCTCGCGAATGAACTCGGACATCAGAGCGCCCTGCTGGAAGAGGTCTACGATGTAGCCGCGCCTCAATGAACTCGTGTAGGACGAATCCCACTCTATCACCATCTCTCGGATCTGAGTGATCTCGCTCTCGAGCCCGTGCTCGGCGCCGAATTCGTACGCCTGAGTTAGCGGCAGAGCTTTCGGACCAGCACTCGATTCCAATGATCCTCCTTCGCGTGTGCGCCCAGCGACCGCATATCAGCGGCGAGCGTGAGGTGGCGCGGGGTCTGCTGCGGCCGAAGGCAGCCCGCTTGCGGATCACATGACACCCAAGTTCGTCGGCCGCGTACGCTAGTTAGGCGGCGCTACTCCTTCTCGAGCGCCCTCTGGGCAGCCGTCTTCGCAATCGATCGCAGCTCGAGGACTGTTCGTGGGAGCTCTTCACGAGTCGTCCCATCGTCCAGCCAGCAAACGAGGACATCCACGTCCGCGGGTGCGTGGTTGCTCGCGTAGTGCGAGGATGACTTCTTGAACTCAGCCATTAAGTACTCATCGGTGCTGCGGTCTATGAGAATCGCATCGGGTTTCGCGGAACCCGAGTAGTCCGCTCCGAGCTTGTCTAGGACTGCCTGGCTCGTGCCACAGCAGTACTGGAAGTCCGTGAACTCCTGAAGAACGCCGAAAACAAGATAGACATCACCCTCTGTCTGCGGCTCCCAAGTATCGAGATTCTCTGGGCGAAACGCTTCAAGGTGTACAGGGCGCAGTTGCCTGGTCTGAAACACCAGAGCGCCGGTTGTGTGCCCCTTGAGTGGCGCGCCGCCACCTCTGAGCGGGGAGTGTATGACTATCAGAGGATCCGTCTCCGGAGTCTGTACCGAGAGGACAACAACATCTCCGTCCCGCAGCTGCAGGCGCGCGAACAATTTGGACATGCCAGTCACGAATCCCTGAGGGTCCAGTCTTCCCTGCACCGAAAACTCATCATCCCCCTCGAGGGTGACTGTGACCTCACCAGGCTGAAGGCCGGTGACGTTCCGCACATCGACGCCTAGGTAGAACGACCTCAGCTGAACGTAGCTGGGACGAATCAGAATCTCGTGCGTTCCGGGCATACTCAGTCTCCTCGTCAGTCGCGCCGTCTAGCGAAACGCGTATCAGCAGCGAGCGTCAAGGCCGGCACGGCGGGTGCGTTGCCGGCGTCAGCGAGCGGTGCAGTCGACGTGACACCCAAGCTCGTCGGCTGCATACGCTAGGTAGGCCACACCTGACCTTATCCTCCGTTTAGGACGCCCTCACAAGGTAGACATCATTGAATCCCGTTGCGACATACTGACACCACGGTGCTGAGACATCCTCTGGTGGCATCCTCGATTCGCAGAAGGGCGTGATCGGCATGACGAACCGATACGGCGCCCTGCCAGGTACTTCCAAATGCAGCGAGATGTCCCCTGCGGTCCGGACGGTCTCCAAGTAGGCACCCACCGCCACCGAGAAGTCCGGGAGCAGCTGGCTGGAGAGTGCTCCGCCGAGCAGCTTCGTGATCGGGGAATCGTCCTCGTGCAGCATCTCGAGAAGCGAAGTCCCATTGCAGTACACGTCCAGGTATGATTGGAGCACCTCTGCCGGAGAGGATGGCGCAAACGGCAGCACATCGAGCGCCTCCAGATCTGGGTCAGCCAAACCCAGTTGCCCCTCCCAGTTCCGTGCGTATGCCTCTCGAACACCGAGGGCGCATAGAGTCTTCTCGGTGATTGGGAAGCAGGTCCCCAGGCAGAGGACTTGGTATGCCCACTGGACACAGGTGACCTTGGGCACATTGGGCCTGTCCGTCGGCGCTCTATCGATGAGAGCGACCGCGAGTTGGGCCAGTTCGTCAAGGGTCCCGAAGTCAGCTGGATCCATGAATTGATGCGAACCCGTGTACTGATCACCTCCAGCCGGGAACTCGTGCTTGTTGAAAATCCGCCTCCACCAGTGGACTTGTTGCTTGAGGCCCTGCTCGCGCTCCGCAGAAACTGACGGCATCCGAATGCGGAAGACGTGCATGATTCTGTGAGGATGCTCCTCCTTCGCGATAGGGCGCGACTGGAGCTTCGACCCCCACGGAGCTGTCTGACAAGCCACTCCTGCACCGTCCACGTAGCAGATCTCCGCATGCTGCCCTCGTTGCTTCAGCAAGTCCACCAGACCTGCAGCCGAGCACTTGTGGTACACGTAGACAACGAGATCGGAATCTTGGATGTACGGCTCGATCTCCCGAAAGGGAACAGGTCTCAAGAAGAACTCACCTAGCCTACGACCGGAATCTATGCTCGCACTGAAGTCGTCTGCCGTCCCCCCACCAAACGCCGGGTGCCGTACCGATGTCACGAGCTCATCGAGGCTACTGACACCGTACTTCTGCCGGAACGCCGCCCAGTCGATATCCCAGTCTCCAACGATTCGTGACACGACCATCTACTCCTCTTGTCAGGTGTGGCCTAGCAAACGCGCATCAGTTGCGAGCTAGGGCTGGCGCGATGGGTGCGCAAGCGGCCAGCGTGACAGACAAGCTCGACGGCTGCATGCGCTAGTTAGGCAACATCTTCACAACTCAAGCTTCAGCCTTCGGCGATGGCGCTGCAGAGGCACCATGTTCAATCAAGGATAGGAACATGTCATCGAAGCCGTCAACTCCATCCGGCCACGACTTCAGTACTAGGCTGTGGCACGCCGAGAGCTGCGACGTGCGAAAGCACATTCCAAGGTTGTTCGCTGCTGCCTCAGCATAGTCGCTGTGTGGAAAGGTGCGTCTAATGCTAATCATCATCGGCACGAAGTAGGTGTAGTCCCGCCGCAGCCGCTCGAAGAGCCTGGCGTATTGCTCCTGCAGCGCGTCTGGTTCGGCGTCGCGATAGTCCGCCAAGAGCCGTTTGAACTTCTGCCAGTCCTTGTAGAATCTCCGTGCGCGGCGACGCACGTAAATCCTCCGACGTACAGGAGGGAAGAGACGAACGGCGACAATGGCAACTGATGCAACCGCTGCCAGCTGCAGCGCGTTCATGTGCAAGAAGGCAGTTGTTAGCCAGCTCGATGGCTCAGCCGGTCCCCCGTCTCGAAGTATGTGGTCGAGGACAAACAGGCAGGCGCCAACTATGCCTGCGATCTTGGAAAGCCTGTCGAGAATGGGAGTACCTCCTTGGAGATGTTGCCTAACATCCGCGCATCAGCTGCGCCAGGCGATTGGCGCGAGCGCTGCCGGCCGCAGGCCGCGTGCAGCGCGAGTGACAACGCCGGAGCGCCGCCCGCCATTCATCTCAACTCACAAGCTGCCACCGGCGGGGCGGCGCGGGGCGACAGCTGCAAATGATGGAATGGACTCCTCCCGCAGCAAGAGGCATCATCGTGCCATGCTGCGTTCGGCATCACTGTGCCAACGGGAAGGAGGAGTCCAATGAACGACCATACCACCTACGCTGTTGACATCGCCAAGTCCGTCTTCGAGATCGCCGTCTCCAACCACCCTGGACATGTCCGTGAGCGCCACAGGCTCTCCCGTGAACGCTTTCTCTCCTTCTTCGCCGAGCAGAGGCCCGGCACTGTGCTCCTCGAGGCCTGCGGATCTGCGCACCACTGGGCGCGATCACTGAGCACCATCGGACACGATGTCGTCCTCCTGCCACCACATCGCGTCAGGCCATACGTCTCCGGCAACAAGACCGATAGCGCTGACGCCAAGGCGCTCCTTGAAGCGGCGCGCAACCAGGACATCAGACCCGTCCCGGTAAAGAGCATCGACCAGCAGTCCCTCGCCGCACTGCACCGTCTCCGGTCTGCGTGGATCTCTGCGCGTACTGCACGCATCAACACCGTCAGAGGTCTGCTCCGGGAACTCGGCATCTTCATCCCGCTCGGTGCGAAGCGCGTCAGGCCGACACTCGCACAGCTTCTCGAGGATCCAGACTCCGCCCTACCTCACGCGATCAGACCGGCTCTGGCTGACGCTGCTGATGAGATCGGCGAACTCGAACGTCACCTCGCCAACATCGAGACACAGCTCAACGCACTTGGCAGAGCCGTACCCGATGTCCAACTCCTCCAGACCATCCCCGGCATCGGACTTATCACGGCAACTGCTCTTGTCGCCTTCGTCGGGAACGTCCAGCGCTTCCCGTCAGGAAGGCACTTCGCCTCATACCTCGGACTCACACCGAGGGAACACTCGTCCGGCCTGACTCGCCGACTCGGTGCCATCAGCAAGAGAGGAGATACCTACATCCGGATGCTCCTCGTCCACGGCGCACGGTCGGTAATCTGGAGCGCCAAGCGAAAGACCGATCCCCATCCCATCCAGCTCTGGGCTCTCGAGGTCGAACACACCAGAGGACACAACAAAGCCGCTGTAGCACTTGCCAACAAGCTCGCCCGTATCATCTGGGTCGTCTGGAAGAACCAGCGACCATACGAAAGGAGGAGCACCTCCTCAATATCGCCCACCACGAACTGCTGAGACGACACTGTGTTGATGGCGTTCCGGTCTGACCGGCGCGGGGATGAACCGATAACAAGCCTGGCCCTCGAGGCCGTGACAAACGATTGGTTCCCCGCGCGCGACTTCCATCATGGCCCGGAGACCTCATACGTCTCCCTCGATGAGGCCGAAGATACGTTTGCAGTCAGATCTCGTCACCACATCTGTCACACAGCACTTGCGGAAGGAGTCCAGATATGCCTGTTAGGTGCCGCCGCCCGAGAACGTGATGTCTGGGTCGCGGATCGCATCTAGCGTCGCTTGACTCCACGTTGCCTCATCTGCAATTGTCGTCCAAGTCTCGTGATCAAGCTTGGCTTGGCAGAGCAGAAGCTCGAACGAGTGCGCCTGACAGCGGTCAGCATGTGAGAACTCGTACTCATCGGTGTCGTGCAGCACCGACTTCAGGAGGAGCGGGTAGGCGACACTCCCGAGAGCCAAGTGCTCTGAAGCAGCCCAGACCGATGGGTACTGCTCCCTGACTCGTCCGTGAGAAAGATCACCCCTCAGGCGAAAGAGGTCACGAATCCACACCTCGGCGCAGGTCGAGACGCCGCGGAACCGATCACTCATGCCGTCTCGCGCGAGCCGCTGGCAGTCGCTCAGTGCTGGGGCCGCCTGTGATGGAAAGCGAGAGCAGAACTTCTCCACTAGCTCACGCTCGTTGCCCCCCCGGACATCGAGCAGACGCTCGACTGCGCCACAGAGGAGTACTAGCTCCACCCGTTCGGCAGTGTACCCGCTGTCCGTGTTCGCCGCGTTGAAGTTGACTATCGACTCCAGGACCCTCGACCAGCAATCGAACGCCCGGGAGGCGACGAGGGAATCCAGCAGTCGTGCATCGAGCGACACTTCCTCGGCCCGAACGTGGCTCGGGCGGCAGACGTAGGCCTTGTCCCGGCTGCCAACCTCTAGATGAACACCATCACGCCGTCGGGAAGAAACCGCTACGAGCCCCTCGGATCCGGTCAGCGCCTCGAATGTCGCGCGGAAGTGATCTCGGTTCCAGTACGAGAAGTGTCGGCAGAGTACTCGTCCACTAAGTCCGGCCATCGCCAGAAGCTCTGTGAACTCCAGGATGTCCTGCTTCTCACAGTCGGTCAGCGGGCAAACGAGATCTCGACCCGCGTAGCGAAGAACGGTTGTCTGAGCGATTGGCTCCAGGTCCGCCCCGACGTATAGGGACAAGGCGCGGTCCAACTCCGCCGCCATCTCGGATCCCATTCCTGTGTCGGTCGCACCACGAGTGTATGGCACGAGCTCGAATCCAGGGACTGAGACACACTC
>JAUWBY010000050.1 GCA_030609605.1 Candidatus Eiseniibacteriota bacterium | reverse complement strand
GGTTATCGCGAGCGGAATGCACGCGAAGAGAATCTGCCAGCCCTGCCCGACTGTCATCGCGCCCATACCGAGGGCACTGAGTTTGCCGATGGCAAGAAACAGACCGACGATGCCGTAGATGCCCTGCGTTCCCGGCAACGCCTGGAGCAGAAGCAATCTACCAAACTTCTCGGGGTCCTCTGCCACGACTCCCGCTCCCGCCTGACCGGCTATGCCGGTCCCAATCGCAGAGCCCGTACCCGCAAGTGCCGCCGCAAGCGCAGCCCCTGCCATTCCCAACATCAGTCCTTCCATCCCAGACTCCTTCCCACGAGGTCTCGAGTGCCTCTCCTTAGACTAACCCTCTTGTCTCCTCACCTCGGAGTATCTCCTCGCCGATGCGAACGGTTGGAACGCATGGCCGCCACCGGTGAAAAACTTCGCGAAATATTCCAAGTACTGAAGTCTCGCTGAGTGGACGAAGCCTCCGAGGCAGTTCACTGCAAGATTGAAGATGTGGCCACCAATGAGAATGAAGACGGCAGCAACAGGACCGGCCACCGGTATCTCCATCGCCATCCCGGCGATACCATTTATCGCCATCGCAATCGCGCCGGTCGCCAGGCCGAGCGCCAAGAGCCGCGCGTACGAGAGAATGTCACCGAAGTAACCGACGATGTCGTAGAGTTTGAGTATCCCGCCGAGAAGCTTCATCACGTGGTTCGCGTTCTTCCGCGCCCCGGTGAGAATGACGAGCACGCCACATACCTTCGCTCCCAACCCCGCCACCGCCGTTATCTCCGGCGCGACATATCCCCCAAGGATGAAATCATAGCCGAGCGGCGCGAGAAAAGTGAGAAAGACGATCCAGAGGAATTGGTCGAGGATGCCGTCCAGCCAGCGCTTCGCCTTGAAGTCGACGATCATCGTGATCGCGAGGCCCGTGAAGACTTGCACGATACCGATGACGAAGACCACATTCAGCATCTTCATCGGTTCGGCAAGCGGGTTCAGAACGATCGCGTTCCGGATGAACGCCGGCATCACGCTCGGATCTATGCCGAACCATCCCCCAGTGATAATCCCTACAACCGCCGTCGATATTCCGCCCATCAGCAGCAGCTTCATGAGCTGTCGTCCGCCACCCTCCGGCATCTTCTTCATGAGCCACAAGGCCAGGAGGGCGAGCGTGATGCCGTATCCCCCATCACTCACACACAGACCGAAGAATATGACGAAAAAGGGCGCCAGGAGCGGCGTTGGGTCGTTCTCCCAGTAGACCGGGCGCGAGTAGAGCGTCGTCACAAACTCGAACGGCGAGATCAACCCGGAGTTGTTGAGATCGACGGGCACGTCTTCTCCGGACTCCGGCTCACGCATCTCCATGTGCAACGGTGACACGTGCGGGGCATCAGGAGGACCCGCTTCTGTCTTGATGCCGGCAAGCCGCTCGCGGACTCGTTCCTCGTCCCGCGTGCGCATCCAGCCCTCCACAAGGAATGTCGCCTCCGTCGAACCGAAGCTTTCCTGCACCGATTCCTTCGCGAGCCTCTCCGACACCTCGTCAAGTACCACGACGACTCTCTCGTAGTCTTTCGCGAGCTCAGCGGCCTCTTCCTTCATCTTCTCTATGTCATCGGACAGGCTTCCAGCTTCATCGACAAGTCGTGTGGCTGCATTGCTGGGCGCACCCGCCGCGCCGGAGAGGTCGGCCCATCTCGCGCTGTGCTGTTTGAGAATCAGCCCAACTTCGGTCTCTCTCTCCTTCAGGTACATGATAACCAGATAGACAGTCGCGCCGCTTCTCGAGATCTCTATGAGATCCGATTCCGCCACGGTATTCTCCAGAGACGTGCGGATCTCGGCAAGCTCTCCCGCCTCCACGGTGATCGCTGCAACACGTGTCAATCGTGTGTCGACCATCTCATCGATGTCGATTCCGGCGTCCGACCAGTGCGCGAGTTCGGCTGCCAGAGCTGTCTTGCGCACGATCTCAGCTTCCGCGCTCCGCATCCGTCCCTCAAGGTCTACGCAGCGTTGATACCACTCCTCCGTAACGAACGCGTCGACAGTTGCCCGTAGATCTTCCTCAGCGACGAGGACCTTCGGGTTAAACATCTTGTCGAGACCCTTTTTGGATGGCACGTAGTACGGTTTCAGGAAGTCGCGGATGTACTCGAGCTTGCCGAGCTCACCCGCGATTTCCCGTTCCCGCGTCTTGCGTATCTCGCTGCCGCCAACCGTCCCGAGCTCGATCGAGGGTGACGTGACGTGAAGCACGCCCTCATCACAGAGGGCGGCCACGACATCACCCCTAACGCTGTCGTGCGCCAGGATCTGGATTCTTGTCATGCTGCTTACAGCCATGCCCTGCTCTTCCTTGCGATGGAAGGTCAGCCTGAAGTCAAGGAATCAAGAACCATCCCCACACCCTCGCCGATCCGCGACTCCGCGCGTTCACGCGTTGCACGCACACTCGTCGTGCTGTCGGCTGCGATCTTCTCTGCAACTGCCTCCGCCTCGCGACGCGCGGTCGCCAGCAACGCCTGTTCATCTCTTCGTGATCCTGCGCGCATCTCGTCGACCACAGCTACCGCTTTCTCGTGCGCCTCCGCGCTGGCTTTCTTGCTCTCCATCCGAGCGCGGCGGACAAGCTCGTCGGCTTCCGTCTCTTTCTTCTTGATGCTTTCGATTGCGTCAGAGACCAAGTCGCCCTCCTTCACGGGCACGCCCCTTGCCCGGTCTGCCTGTGTTTCTGTCTGCGAACCGGAATCGTTGGAACCTCTTCAGCCGTGCGCACTTGCACGATCACGACTCAATTGACAAGCTTCAGTTCCGGTGGATAACCGTCCGGTGACGTTCCCGGCCGTGTCCCCTAACTCACTGCCCTGTAAGGCGATAGGTCCATCGAGGTTGGTTGTCAACACTTATCCACACACCGCTCTTACAGCTACGCCTCATAGCCCGTGCCAGGAGTCCCCTCACGTGACTCTCTGACGTCACAGCTGCTTGAGGGTTCTCACTAGACCTCGGCGTCGTCTTCCTCGAACTCATCGGCGATGTCGAACTCGCTCCTGATCTCGTCGCGACGACGAACCGGGCCGTCCGCGATCTCGCCCATATGGCAATTGCCCTGGAACACGACGCCATCTTCTATCACAAGGCCTCGCGTTTCGATATCGCCGAGCAGTTGTGAGCCCCGCTCCAGCTCGATCTTGCCTGACGCGAAGACGTTGCCGAACATCCGACCGCCGATAACGGCATTCCCAACGGTCGCGTTCCCCTCAACTTTGCCCGCCTCGCCCACGATGAGCGTGTCTGTCGCGTCGACTTTTCCTTCGAATTCCCCGTCCACCCGGATACTGCCTTCAACCCTCACATCACCCGTAACAATTGTTCCTGCTCCGATGATCGTGTTCACGCTCTCCACGTTCTTTTCACCTTCCTTGGTGAACATCACAACCTCCCGCGCATCGGTCCGAGGCCGGCTGCGTCGGACCTCCATTCACACCTACTTGTACGCGAAGAAGAGACGCTATCAAAGACACATTTGCCCGTCAATAGATAACCCGCCCGCATCTCTTTCCCCGCCGCATTCTTCCCAGACTTGTCAGTTGCGCTCCACCAGGAGAAGCAGTTCTATCAGTCGCTCCAACTCCTCGGTCGAGTAGTACTCAATCCTGATAGTCCCCTCGTGCCCGATCCGCTCCACGCGCACATTCGTTCCCAGTGCTCTCTGAAGTCGCTCTTCATAGTCCTTCAGCACCGGATCCGCAGTCCTCCGCGCCCGTACCGTTCTCCGCCGTGGTCGTGGCCCTCTCGCCAGCACCTCCGTCTCCCGCACTGACAGACCGCGCTTCACGACGCGGTTCGCCAACCCACGTCGTTCCTCTGCGGTCGAGAGAGCGAGGATCGCCCGCCCGTGGCCGGCTGTCAGCGTCCCCTCCGACAGCATCTCCTGGATCTCCACCGGAAGGTCGAGCAGCCGCAGCGCATTCGCAACCGTGCTTCTGTCCTTCCCAACGCGCTCCGCCACGTCAGCCTGCGCCAAGCTCCCAACCTCCATGAGCGCCTCAAAAGCCCTCGCCTCGTCGATCGGGTCAAGGTCCTCTCGCTGCAGGTTCTCAACAAGCGCAAGCTCCAACCCTACCTGCTCATCCACATCCCGCACGACCGCCGGGATCGTCTCGAAACCCGCCATCCGTGCAGCTCTCAGCCGCCGCTCCCCCGCCACCAAGCGGTAGCGGCCCCCCGGCATAGCTCTCACCAGGATTGGTTGTAGTACTCCATGACGGTCCAGAGATGATGAAAGCTCCTCGAGCGCCGTCTCGTCGAAGTGCGTACGCGGCTGCTCCGGATTCGCATCAATCAGCTCCACCGCCAGCTCTCCGCGGTCTCCAGAGGTCATTGGGGCCTCGGGGATGAGCGCTTCCAGTCCTTTCCCGAGCGCCGTCCTGTTTGTCATCCTCAGCGCCTCCTTGATGCTGTCGTCTTCTCCATCACGCCCCGTTACCCCTCCGTCGCTGCCGGCACCGGCTCGCTGGTCTTACTCTGGTCCATGATCTCCTTCGTCAGCGCAATGTACGCCTGCGCACCAGCTGAGAGTATGTCGTAAAGGATAATCGGTTGACCAAAGCTCGGCGCCTCTCCTAATCTTACGTTCCGGGGAATCATTGATTCGTACACGCGGTCACCGAAATACCGTCGTGCCTCATCCGCAACTTGCCGTGCCAGGTTGAGGCGTCCGTCGTACATGGTCAGAAGAATGCCCTCAATCCGCAGCGTCGTATTGAGATTGCGCTGAACGAGCCTGATCGTATTGAGAAGCTGGCCGAGTCCTTCCAGCGCGTAGTACTCGCACTGGATGGGGACGATAACCGTATCAGCCGCGGTCAATGTGTTGACGGTCAGGAGGCCGAGTGAAGGGGGACAATCTATGAATATGTACTCATAATCGGCATCGACATCGGCGATGGCTCGTTGGAGCCGCGTCTCCCTTGCCATAACATTCACGAGCTCTACCTCGGCACCGATGAGGCGCTGATTCGACGGCACGACATGGAGGAATCCGAGGTCGGGCGCTGGAATGACCGCGTCACTGATACTCGCGTCGCTGATAAGTACTTCATAGATGCTCGATGTGATGCTGTTCTTCTCGATGCCGAGGCCGCTCGTGGCATTCGCTTGGGGATCGATGTCAATGAGGAGGGTTTTTCGCTCTGCCACAGCCAGGCAGGCGGAAACATTCACGGCGGTGGTTGTCTTGCCGACGCCGCCCTTCTGATTCGCGATGGCGATTACGCGGGCCATGTGCCTCCCGAATGTGGATAGCAGTGTGGCATGCACCCGCGCTGGCGTGCGCAGGACGGTAAGTTGCTTGAATCAACCAGACGCAAGAGGGGGTGTCAAGGGAAAAGGTGGGAACAATTGGAGTTATCCACAGGTTTCTGCGAGACTGGGGGCGTGCGGTGTGTATGTGGTGCGGGAGTCCTGAAGAGTGGTTTCACGTGAAACAGTGGTTGCCGCCGGTCCGCCTATCTTCTAGGAATCTGTTTCACGTGAAACTTTCCCCACGCGGAATTCCACAAACGTCGTCGTGCGACCCGCCCCGGGCAGCTCCACTCCCTCTACGCGCTCTATCCAAGCTCCGCAACGCTCAGCTATCGCCGCTCCCTGCTCCGCCTCCCCAGACCACTTCGGCCCCTTGTACAGAACAAGGCTCCCCCCGGCCTCCACAATAGCCAGGCTCATCTCGAGCACCCGATCCAGCCTTCCCAGGGCCCTTGCCACAGCCAGTGGGAAACTTCTCACACCAGCCAGATCCTCCAGCCGCGTATGCACGACCTCCACGTTCTCGAGCCCCAGCATGCGCTGCACGCTTTTCAGAAAGACAACTCTGCTTCTCCGCGAGTCGATCACCGCCACCTTCACCTCTGGTCTCAAGATTGCGAGTACCACCCCTGGGAGGCCTCCTCCCGTACCCAGATCCGCAACTCCGCCGCTCGGCAGATCCCGAAATGCCAGGAGCGCAGCTGAGTCCAGAATATGCCGCCCCAGATTGGGCACCTCATGACGAGAGATCAGACTCATGTGCTCCCCGTCCGCCGCGAGCTTGTCCGCATACAGCGAGAGCCGTTCCAACTGCTCTGTTGTCAGCTCTCCCGCGACCTGCTCGATCTCTGCCTTCGGAAGCTCAACTCGCATCTTCGGTCAACCTCCACCTCATACCTCTGCCTCCATGCACCTTCAGGTGGATCATCAGAACTCCAATATCCGCAGGGCTGACTCCCGGCACTCGCGACGCCTGTCCCATCGTTGCCGGCATTACATGCGCCAGCTTCTGCTGCGCTTCCGTCGATAGCCCACGCACCGCCCCATAGTCAAGATCGTCAGGCAGCTTGCTGCTCTCCAGCGACTGCTGCCTCTCTATCTGCTGTTGTGCCCGCTCAACGTACCCTCTGTACTTCACCTCTATTTGTACCTCGCGGGCCACCTCTCGCGTGATCTCCAGCCGCTTCCCACACATCACGTAGATGTCATCCAGTGACAGCTCGGGCCGCGACAGCAGCTGTGCCGCGCTCTGTGCCTCAGCGATCTCCGTGCTTCCCAGACGACGCAGCACGCCGTTAGCTGCACCCGGCGACACCGCAAGGCTCGACAGCCTTGCGACTTCTGCCGCCGCCTGTTCCCGCTTCGCTTCAGCCCGTGCGGCAACCTCCTCACTCACCAGACCCACATCTCTCCCTGTCGGCATAAGACGAACGTCCGCGTTGTCGTGCCGAAGGAGAAGGCGATGTTCGGCCCTGCTCGTGAACATCCTGTACGGCTCGTCAGCCCCCTTGGTGACGAGATCGTCGATCAGCACGCCGATGTACGCTTCTGAGCGCCCGAGAACGACAGGCTCCAGATCAAGTTCCAGGCGAGCAGCGTTTATTCCTGCCATCAGACCCTGAGCAGCCGCCTCTTCGTATCCGGACGTGCCGTTCACTTGGCCGGCAAGATAGAGACCTCGAATCTCCTTCGTTTCCAGAGTGGGTTTGAGCTCTCGCGGGTCGACGTAGTCGTACTCTACCGCATAGCCGGGTCTCAGCATCTCAGCTCCCGACATCCCCTTCATGCTCCGGATCACGTCGAGCTGCACATCAACCGGCATGCTTGACGACAACCCGTTCAAATAGATGACATCTCCCCGCCGCGTCTCCGGCTCCAGCAGTATCCGGTGGCTGTCCCGATCACGGAACCGCACAACCTTGTCCTCTATTGAAGGGCAGTACCGCGGTCCGATGCCGCTGATCCGCCCACTGAAGAGTGGCGATCTCTTCAGCGCTCCCTCGAGAAGCTCGTGACTGCGCCTGTTCGTGTGCGTCACGTGGCAGGGCAGCTGTTCTAGACTGAGAGATCTCGTCCTGAATGAGAACGGCTCCGGGTCGACGTCTCCGTCCTGTCGCTCCAGCTCTTCCCAGTCTATGCTCGATGCCGCAACTCGCGCCGGCGTTCCTGTCTTCAGCCTCCCCATGCGCAAGCCCAGGCTCATCAGACTCTGAGTCAGTCCCGTAGCCGCCGCTTCGCCTGTCCTCCCGCCACGCCACGTCCGGTCACCCACAAACAGCTTGCCACACAGGAACGTCCCTGTTGTCAGGACCACCACCGCTGCCATCACGCTTCGCCCGTGTGTCAATCTCACACCCTTAACACTGCGGTTCTGGACAACGATCTGCTCAACGCGATCCTCAATCAGGGTGACCCCGGGCTCCCGCCTCAGCGCCGATAGCATGTACTCTCGGTAGTGCTCCTTGTCACACTGAGCACGCGGCGATCTTACAGCGGGGCCTTTGCCTGTGTTCAACATCCGGAATTGGATCCCGGTCGCGTCCGCGGCCAGCCCCATCTCGCCCCCAAGCGCATCTATCTCACGCGCCAGCTGTCCTTTACCCAGACCTCCAATGGCGGGATTGCATGGCATTTCGCCTACGTGCCGGAGGGAGATCGTGGCAACCAGCACCCTCCTGCCCAGACGCGCGCACGCCAGCGCAGCCTCGCACGCGGCGTGGCCCCCACCCACAATGACTATGTCAAAGTCACGTTCCTTCACTCGCTCTTCCTATTTGCCGACACAGAAGCGCTCAAAGATGTGTCGCAGCACATCCTCCGGTGTCGTCTCCCCCGTGATTTCACCAAGCGCCCATGTCGCGTCCGCTACTTCGATCGCTGCCAGTTCGGCAGGTCCATCCTGTTCCAGAAGCCCGATGGCGCGACCCAGTGCCTGAGCGACTCGCTTGAGCGCATCGACGTGGCGCACATTTGTCACCGCAGGAGCCGCACTCGCGGCTGTTCCCTCAAAGATGGCCATCGATATGGCTCTCCGGAGTTCAGTCAGCCCATCAGATCTCAGCGCCGACACAACTACTGCCTCCACTCCACCAGCCTTCTCTGTCTCGCCTTCATCGATCGTCCCGCCAACACCGCCACCGAAAAGCTCTCTCGTCTCGAATCTTGAGTCCCAGGAGGGGTCGCGCACGAGGTCCTTCTTGTTGAGAACAACGATCGTTCTCTCCTTGTCGAGCTGTCTGCCTATCGCCCTGTCGTCACTTGTGACGCCGCGTGTGATGTCGAGTACCAGAAGCACGACGTCAGCCCCCGCAGCGGCGGCCTTCGCGCGCGCCACGCCCTCTGCCTCTGCCGGATCTCTGGTGCTGCGCCAGCCGGCCGTGTCAATGAGGCAAACAGGGACACCGTCCAGATCGACCGTCTCCTCGATCGCGTCGCGCGTCGTGCCTGGAAGCGCGGTCACTATCGCTCTTTCACGCCTAAGGAGTGCATTAAGAAGGCTTGACTTCCCGACGTTAGGTCGTCCGACTATCGCAACCGACACTCCCTCTCGCACTGCCGCTCCAACGGCACAGTCCGAAAGAAGGAGGTCAACTGAACGCGAGCACGTGTGCCCAAGTTCCGATATCGCCGAGAGCGTCGACCTCTCAATGTCATCGTCCGAGAAGTCTATCAGGGACTCGACTTCTGCCCGGAACGTGAGCAGCTCCTCGCGCAGCTGCCCCAGACGTTGAGACAATCCCCCTTCAAGCTGACCCAAGGCGAACTCGAGCCCGCGGCGCGTCTTCGCTGCAACTATGTCTGCGACTGCTTCCGCCTGAATCAGATCAATGCGGCCGCCGAGAAGTGCCCGCTCGGTGAACTCGCCTCTGCGAGCCATTCTCACCCCGGCCTCGAGGCAGACCTCGAGGACCCGCCTCGCCGGCATCGCTCCGCCGTGACAGCCGAATTCGACGACGTCCTGGGTTGTATATGTATTGGGCGCCAACATGACGGTCGCGAGGACTTCATCGACCTCGCGACCGGTTGGATCAACTATGTGACCGTGGTGTACCGTGTGTGATGAGACGTCGGCGAGACGTCGCGCACTCTTGAAGATCCTGTCTGCTGTCACGACGGCACCGGGACCCGTTATCCGGACGACGGCGATCCCGCCCGGCCCCACAGCGGTGGCGATGGCAGCAATTGTATCCCCGGGCGTAGCTCTCACAACCAGCTCCGTCCGAGAGAGCAGACCCGACACATCGTCCAGACTACCTCTTTCTCCTCCTGCGGGAGCGCCCTCTCGGCTTCTCACTTGCGGGAGCCACGATAATGCTCTTGACGCGACCCTGTCCGACGCTCCGCGTCACGACGCCGGTGTCGTTCCGGAGTGCAGCGTGGACTACCTTGCGTTCATCCGCCCCAAGTGGCTCCATGGTCACCTGCTGCCCCGCCGATTTGACCTGCTCGGCCAGCGAAAGCGCTTTTGACTTGAGAAAGTCATCGCGCCGGCTCTTGTATCCGCTGACGTCGAGCACAATCTTCCTGGACCTGAAATCATCTCGCTGGAGCATTCTGTTCGCTATGTATTCGAGCGCACCAAGGGTGTTCCCGGACTTGCCGATCAGAAGCCCATCCGCACCCGCGGTCTCTACGTTGAAGACGAGCGCGCTCTTCTCCTCAGTAACGTGAAGCTGGCAGCTGAAGCGCATGAGCCTCAGAAGGTCTCGCACGATCTCCTCCGCACAGTCGCGGGACGAGATCTGCTGTGTGACCCGAACCTTCGCGGGAGTGCCTGGCAAAAAGCCCAGGAAACCGCGTCGTGGTTCTTTGATGATCTCGATGTCGGCATCGTCTCTTGAGATGCCGAGTTCCTTCAGTGCTGTCATCGTCGCTTCAGCGACGGTCCTTCCTGTGGTCTCGGCTGCGCGAGTCATTTCTAGAAGTCCTCCCCTGATGCCTCGCCTCCGGTCGACTTACCTCTTCCTTCGACCCTTGCCCCTCAGCCCGCCGTTTCCACCAGACGTGGTGGGCGCGCTCACGGTCCCTTCGCTTCCGGAGAAGCTGGGTACTGACGTCGATGAGGATGTCGGCTGTAGTGTGTGTTCGTCCGCGATCGGCTGCTCGGTTGCCGTATCGGGACCGCGGTGGATGTAGTACTGCTGCACGATACTCAGAACAGTGTTGACGAACCAGTAGATCACCAGACCCGATGAGAAGTTGTAGAAGAGCGCCGTGAAGATAATGGGCATCATTTTGCCCATCATCGCCTGCTGTGGGTCCTTGGATGTGAAGCGCTGCTGCACGAGCATTCCCAATCCCATTAGAAGTGGAAGGATGTGGATGGGGAATCCGGCAACGTGGAATATCGTGTCGGGCTGCGAAAGATCTGTGATCCACAGAACGAACGGCGCACCTCTGAGCTCGATCGTAGTACGGAGCACCTGGAAGAGCGCGATGAACACGGGCATCTGCAGCAGCATCGGCAGACAGCTCCCGAGCGGGTTCACGTGCTCCTTCTTGTAGAGCTCCATCTGGACCTTCGCCAGGGCCTCCTTGTCGTCCTTGTGCTTCTCCTGCAGCGCCTTGAGCTTGGGCTGCAGCTCCTGCATGCGCTTCATCTCCGAGAAGCTCTTGTGAGTGAGCCGGTAGAAGACGAGCTTGGTCAGGATCGAGAAGAGAATGATGACAAGACCGTAGTTCGGGATCAGGCCGTGCGTCCACACGAGTGCGCGAAGCATGAGGACTGACAGCGGCCGTGTCAGCTTCCATCCAAGATCGACGGCCGTCTCGAGCCCCAATCCCAGCTCGGAGATCCCGAGGTAATCCTGAGGTCCCGCGTAGACGCTGAATGTTTGCGCCGTCGCTCCGGAACCCAGATCCATGACGCCCTCAAAGCCGGCCGTCCTCGCGTCGTCATCTCCGAACATCTCTATCTCGCGGAACGCCGCATCGACTGGTACGACGGCAACGATGAAATAGCGCGACGTCGAGGCCGCCCACGTTGCGTCGCCTGATTTCCTCTTGCTCTCCTTCTTGAGCTTCCCGAGGTTCTCCCGTTCCACGCCTCCGTCGATCATTGCGACCGAAGAGAGAGATCTATCCTCCTCCTTCCGCTCCGTGGGCATGATCCCCGGCCACCCGATTCGCATCTCTCGCTGTGCAGCCGGCCCACTCGGTCCTTCCACCGAGACGCCCGCCGTGAATAGATAAGTCCCTGACTGAAATACGTACTCTCTGGTTACACGCAACCCAGCCGCGTTTGTCGCTTCGAATACGAGTGTTGTGGTGCGACCATCCGACAGGTCGATGTTCAGCGGTCCACTGTACTCGAACGTCCAGTCACTCACATCCACCGTCGTCGCGCCGTGAGTGATGGCGACGTCGAGCCCCTGGGAGCCCTCCGGAACGAGCTCAACACCTTCCCCGTCCAGTCCCCTGTGTTCGTGGAGCTGCCACGAGAGAAGCGCTGCACCCCTCGTCGACAAGGTCGCCCGCCAGAGCTCTGACTCGACCGAGATCAGGGTCGCCTGCACACCCACGCCCGCGATCAGATCCGCCTCACCCCCAACCTCACCAGAGCCGACGTCCACCACCTCTGGCGCACTCTCCGTCTGACCGGTGTCACCAGACCCTGTCTCTTCCGCGACCTCACCGGCCACAGTCTCAACAGCCGGTATCACCCCCGTTTCCAGT
>JAUWBY010000168.1 GCA_030609605.1 Candidatus Eiseniibacteriota bacterium | reverse complement strand
GCCTGCCTGCTGCAGGCAGAAGTAGATAGTGACATCTAATTTCGGTTCGCACGGGACGGATGCTAAAGAGAATTCACCACGAAGAGCACGAAGGACACGAAGAATGGAATTCGATGAGCTGTCGAATCGAGTAATTGGTTGTGCGATTGAAGTACACCGGGAACTGGGCCCAGGATTGTTAGAGTCAACCTATGAGCAGTGCCTTTGACTCCTCGGGGGGTGTAGCAAACAGGACCGGCTACTACACCCCCCAAGTGCTCTTCGTGTCCTTCGTGGTGAAACTATTCTGTACCTCCACGAGAGGCACAAGCTTTTTCTCGCTCGCTACGCTCACTCAAGCCCTGACCGGCACAGGCAGACGCAAAGATGTCACGGCACCAAGTAATCTAGACACAAGGTGTCGCGACACCAAAATCGCCAAGGAATATTGGTTTTCACTCTTCGCGTCTCCGTGCCCCCGAGTCTCCCTCTCTCCCACGTCTGCCTGATTCCCTGCGCTCAAATCGGTATACTTTGAAGCTGGAGGTGGAACGATGCCAGATTTCCCACGGTTTCTGTTTCGCGTGAAGGATAGACAGATTGAAGAGGAAGCGAAGAAGATGGTCGCAAGCATTGGGCTTACCGATATCGAGATCCGCCGGGATGACACGGTCAAGGACGCCTGGCTGGAGGACAACAAGATGCTCAAGACGACCTACGGGTTGGAGGATATCCAGACGTACCTGGAGGGTCTAGCGTCCTAGGATGGTCTTTCTCGCACTCCGACCGCTACATCAGGCGCGCGCGGAGTCGAGAGGACGAGTAGTCCATTACCCACACGACAAGCATGATGAGGATCATCATCATGCTTGCTGCGCTCCACTGCCAGACGCGTGTGTACTGCATGAGCCGCTGACCGATTCCCCCTCCACCAACGAGCCCGATGATCGTCGCCATGCGAACGTTAATGTCCCAGCGGTAGAGCGTGAATGACAGATAGGGATTGATGATCTGTGGGATGATGCCATAGAGGATGACCTGCAGCTTGGTCCCTCCCGTTGCGCGGATGGCCTCCACCGGCCCGGGATCGATCGACTCCAGCCTTTCTGAGTAGAGCTTGGTAAGGTCGGCGATGGAGTGGACGAGGAGAGCCATGACGCCGGGGAAGGCGCCGACTCTCACCCAGACGACGAAGATGATCGCCCAGATGATTGGCTCGATCGAGCGCGTGACGCTCATCACCGTGCGGACGGTGATGTAGACGGTCCTTCCGACGACTCCTTGAGTGAGGTTTCGCGCGGCGAGGAAACTCAGCGGTACGGCGACGACCACGCCGAACACTGTTGCCATGAACGCCATGAAGATCGTCACGAGCAGAAGCCGGAACCCGATTCCGAGGAGAGACCAATCGGGACTGAAGAAGGCCTTCCAGATGTTCACGGTCTTCCCGGCGTTGGTCACGAGCGCGTACCAGTCGACCTTGGTGACGAGGAACGCGGCGATGATCGTTGACACCAACATGACCGCTACCGCCACGGACCAGCTCTGTCGGTACCACGGAAGGCGCCGCGTTTCCATTTCCTCGTGGCTCACAATGCGCAGACCGCTGGCAAGATCATGCCAGGCAAGTCCCTTCTTCGTGAGGATGTAGCCAACTAGTGGAAGGCCGGAGACATGCCACACGAGGAACCGAACGACACGTGCCAGGACCCTCCTCGGCGGTTTTGCGTCCGCCGTTGCTACGCGGATGCCCAGGAGCTTCATGCCTGGGGAGATACCGAAGTTCTCCCACAGAGCAGCCGCTTCGACTGCTACGATCAGCATCAACCACCACGGAAGGGTTGTGTAGCTCGCTACGCCGTGTGCGTAGGTGTTGTAGATGAAGGAGACGATCGTCCACGTGTAGACAAGAGCCACGAAGTCAACGAGAAACGCGAAGAGCGGCCGACGGATGTGCCTGAAGTTCTGCATCCAGGGGGGCATGTCCTGCATGAACCCGGCGTAGTATCGATCCTTCATCCTAGATGATCTTCTCCCTCACTCGGCCGCTGATGTAGTCGAGCAGCCAAACGACAGCGACGATGGCGATCACGACGGCTCCCACTTGGTTCCACGCGTTAGTAAGGAAGCCCACCTGGTTCTTGTAGTAGAAGAGGATGCGCCCGATCCCTCCTCCGCCGACGAGTGCAATGACGGTCGCCATGCGGATATTGATGTCCCAGCGGTAGAGGGAGAACGCGAGGTAGGAAGGGATAATTTGAGGGATGACCCCGAACAGCACGACATCGACACGACGGCCTCCGGTGGAGGCAATGGCCTCCAGAGGGCCGGGATCGATCCCCTCGACCTGCTCGGAGAAGAGCTTGCCGAGCGCGGCAATCGTGTGCAGCGTCAGGGCCAGGACGCCAGCGAAGGGGCCGAAGCCGACCCACACGGCGAAGATAACGGCCCAGAGGATCGACTCGATCGAGCGGAAGATGTTGAAGAACGCGCGCATGATGGCGTAGACGAGCCAAGCGAGGGGGCTGAAGCCCATGATGTTGCGTGCTCCGAGGAAACTGAGCGGGAAGGCGATAATCCCTCCCGCCAGCGTCGCGAGAAGTGCAATGAAGATCGACTCGATCAGGCCCTGAACGATTGATTGACCAAGTGTTGGGTCGGGCTGGAAGAAGTGAACGAAGTCGGGATTCACCAAGTCCTTCCAGATGCGCGCCGACATGCCGGCGCGACTGAACAGCATCGAGAGGTCAATCTCAGTGATCTCCCAGCCGAGCCAGAACGTAACGCCGATCAGCACAAGGGTCATCAGGCCGAACTGTGTCTTGAGCCACGCCCGTGGTTTGCGCGCAGGTAGCGCGTCTTTGACGTCCTTCCACGCTTTCATCTGCGTTCCGGAACGTTGGTCGTGTAGCGTCACGCCATCCTGCCTGGTCCGGACGAACGCCAAGGGCAGCATCACGAGCGATACATGCATCCACAAGAAACGTCGTCGACGTTGCTTGCGCGTCGGGTAGTCCGCGTCCGTCGTGACGAGCTTCAATCCGAAGAGGCTCATCCCGATGCCATGACCGAACGCGTGCATGAGGATGGTTAACTCGAGGGTCGCCAGCACAACGATCGGCCATCCCCACGCTGGAAGAACGAGCGTCCCGTACCAATCGACGTACCAGGTGTACCAGTACTGGTTGAGGAAGTACATGACGGCATAGGCAATGTATCCCCACGTCGCCCAGTCGAGGAAGAACGCAAAGGCCCGCGGACGCAGGGCGTCGAGTTTCTTCAAGAACGTATTAAGTCTAGAGGACTTCGACTTCTTCGGCCTCTTCGCCATAGATCTCCCTGAAACGGACCTCGTCGATATCGCTCGGCAGGCCCTCGAAGACGATCTGTCCATCCTTCAGCGCCAAGATCCTCGTTCCGTAGCGCCGGGCCAGGCCGAGGAAGTGGAGGCTGGCCATCACGGTCACACCGTCCTCGCGGTTCATCACCTCGAGATACTGCATCACCGAATGAGATGTCGCAGGATCCAGGGCCGAAACTGGTTCGTCGGCCATCAGCAGGTCCGGCTCTTGCATCAACGCGCGAGCGATCCCGACGCGCTGCTGCTGCCCGCCTGAGAGCTCGTTGGCACGCTTGTAGGCCTGTTCGGGGATCCCGACACGTTCCAGATTGGCCATCGCCTTGTCGATGTCGGCGCGCGAGAACTTGTGCGCGGCGGAAGTCCACGGGCTCATGTAGCCGAGCTTCCCCGACAGCACGTTGGTGAGAACCGTCGAGCGCTTCACGAGGTTGAAGTGCTGAAAGATCATGGCCATCCGCCGCCGTACTCGCCGCAACTCACGGGGCGATGCCTGGGTCACATCGGCCCCGTCGAACGTGACCTTTCCGGCCGTCGGCTCGATCAGGCGGTTGATGCAGCGCAGCAGTGTCGACTTCCCGGAGCCGGAGAGGCCGATGAGCACGAGAAATTCTCCCCTCGCTACCGCAAAGCTCATGTCGTCCAGGGCAAGGACTTCGCCTCGTGCGTAGATCTTCGTCAGATTCTCAACCGCCAACAGGTGGTCCATCTGTCACCTTCTGAGAAAAAAGCGGGAGGGAGATTCTCCTCCCTCCCACCATCCTATACTTCACATCGGAATTAGATTCAGTCTAGCGCTCGGGGATCGGAATCTGAAGTGTGACGCGCAGCCTGTCGTAGAACGCGTCCGTCACGTCCATGACCTCGTTCCACTCGTAGAAGTTCTCGTCCGACCACAGCGCTTGACCGGCTTCAGATGCGATGTGCACCTTGATCGCATCGACGATCGTATCCGCGACGTCGACCGGGAAGTTCGGGCCGAAACAGATGCCGTCGTTCGGGATCTCGTCGCCCTCGAGCATCAGGACCTTGATCTCTCGGACGACGTCGGCGAAGTCGTAGGTCTTCCGCAGAGCGCGGCGCACGTCGCGGCAGGTCGCGCTGAGATCCGTCTGGTAGCCCGGAACAGCATACACGTCCTCGACGTGCGGATCCCAGACCCATCGCTCGATGTAGTCCCCGTACTCCCACGTGTCGCCGATCCATCCTGCGGGAGGCGTCGGCTTGGAGTAGTAGGCGGTGCAGAAATCGCCCTGTCCCTCGTAGAGCGCGGCGATCGTGTTCGTGTGTCCGCCGGACTCGATGATGCCCGAAGGAACGATGCCCAGGTTGTCGAACATCTGCTTCGGGATCACGTAACCGGAGCCCGAGCCGACATCGTTGTAGACCCACGTCTTGCCGTGCAAGTCAATGATTGACTCGATCCCGCTGTCGCGGCGGACGTAGATCGCGCCGTAGTAGGTACCTTCCCCGTAGCGGACCGAGGCAAGCCGGATCGAGCAGTTCCCGCCCGTCCGCTCATAGATACCCAGGTACTGGACGCTCGCCGGAATGCCGAACGTGTCGCCATCGGAGGCGGCCATTGCCTCAATCATCCCCGTGTAGTCGTATTGCAGACTGGCCTCGATGTACAGGCCCGTCGCCTCCGAGAGGGCCTCCGCGATCTGCGTGCCGACCTCCAGGACCGTGGCACCCTCAGTCGAGGGGACGAGAAGCAGGTAGATCGGCCGACCACGTGTTCCAAGTTCCTGTGCAAAACCCAATACCCCTAAAGCCAGAACGGCCACTAGAGCCAAAACAGTAATCCTACGCATCCTGCCACCTCCTATAGGTTTGGAAACGCCCTCCGGGGACGCGATAATCGCTCTTCTTTGTCTCTCGTGATACCACACCCCCGCTTTGTTGCTTACACCTCTATCATAGGTTCTATCGAACGGCAAGTCAACTGTCAGATCGTGTCGCTCTCCCGCCCAAGGCTTTTCCCAGCCTCTTTAGAAAGCGCTCTTTTAGCCCTTTATAGGGATGAATACTCCTCCACCTTTACGTCCGCTTGCTGCAGCATC
>JAUWBY010000276.1 GCA_030609605.1 Candidatus Eiseniibacteriota bacterium | reverse complement strand
GCTTGACACGGCGATCAGTAATCTGGAATGTCGGGAATTCGTTCGAAACGAAGCACGCTGCCTGCTCGTCTGTCGCCTCAGCAAAGGAACCCTTCCAGGCAAACAGCCTGTTGTAGACGAAATCGCCAGGCTCAACTCGATACAAGCGCTTGGCCTTGATCTCGCTCCCGAGCTTCCGGTACTTCACGTACAAGCCCTTCGCGTACCATGCCATTGCGAGGACGGGATACTCGTTCGTCGGTTGAAGCACCTCCTCGCGCTTGACCCGGCGGACAAGTTCGCCCAGCGGAATGCGCTCACATCCTCCCCCGTTGTTGTCCTTGAGGCGGGACCAGAGAACCGCGTGTTTGTGCGTGATGTCTTCGAGTCCCTTGAACGCTTCCGCAAGGGTCGTATTGACTTTGGAGGGTGAAGGGAAGCGCCTGTTGTCCGGTGAGCTGGGGTTTCTGAAACTGAGACTGTAGCCGTGTGCTGCGATGTCCGCTCTCGAAACCTTCCACGCACGATCCGTTTCGATGCGCTTGTTCCACCAGGTGAGAACGCCCTTGCATTCTCTGTAAGCGAAGGGGCGACGCTGTGTATAGGCCTTGATGTCTGGCCGAACGGGCACCTCGTAATACCACACGTGCTCCTCTGGCGATGCTGCATCGAAGAACAGCAGTGACGTGCTACTCTTGGTGTACGGCTCAAAGACCCCGCGCGGAAGACGGACAACCGTGTGGAGTCTGAGTTCATCAACGAGCATCTCGCGGACCCTCGCGGCGACGCCCTCCTGCGACAGTATCCCATCAGGTACGACCACGGCCGCGCGTCCAGGCTTCGGGCCGCGTTTGAGCTTGCGCATGATGAGCTGTAGGAACAGCAAGGCCGTTTCGGTCGTTTGCTTGTCTTCGGGGAAGTTGCCTAGGATACCTCGTTCCTCCTCGCCGCCGAAGGGTGGGTTGGTGAGGATCACGTCCACGCGGTCACGCTCCCCGATTTCGTTGAGCGGGAAGCGCAGGCTGTTCTCAGGGTCAATCTGCGGTGCCTCCAAACCGTGGAGGAGCAGGTTCATCTGGCAGAGCAGGTACGGCAGGGGCTTAGCTTCACCTCCGAAGATCGTCTGCTCTTGATGTACCTTTCGGTCTTCGACGGTCTTGACCTGCTTGCTCAGATGATTGAACGTCTCGACGAGGAATCCCCCGGTCCCGCAGGCCGGGTCCAGAATCGTCTCCCCGAGACGCGGGTTCACTGCCTCGACCATGAACCTGACGACCGGGCGCGGCGTGTAGAACTCGCCCGAGTCTCCTGCTGCATCACGCATTTCCCGCAGCATCGATTCATAGAGATGTCCCAGCGTGAATAGCTCATCCTGGGATTCGAAGTGGATCGAGTTGACCGCGTTGATGACGTCCCTGAGCAGGTAGCCGGACTGAATCCGGTTGGTCAGACGGCTGAAGACGCTGGCGATTACCGGCCTACGGCTTGTTGGTCCGTCATGCACGCGGCTCAGGTAGAAGAAGAGCCCCGGTCCCCTCGTTCCGTCAGGCCGGGTGGCCTCCTCCTGGTTGATGAAGGCGAGCAGCTCCGGACCGGTGACCCCGTCCTCCCGCGCCGCCCAGTCTCGCCAGCGGTACGGCGCCTCGATAGTCGGCCTGTACCTCTCGCGACGCATCTTGGCGCGGGATTCCTCGATCTTCTCCATGTCGTCCAGGAACTTGAGGAACATGACCCACGTGAGCAACGGCAGACGGTCGAGGTCGCCGGATAGCCCCTTGTCCTTCCGCATGATCTTGCGGCAGGACTTGATGACGTTTCCGAGCCTCTCGGCCTCCGTTCCGGGTTCCTTCGGTTTCTCGCCGCGCTTCGCCATGTCTCTTCCTCACGTCGCGTACAACAAGGTCTGCAGTCCTCTGACCGCCTCGACCAGCCGATGCTCCCCGCCGAAGTATTGGGCGATCTGCATCACGTTTCCACGTTCGCTGATCGGCGGCACCTCTAGCGCGTCTGGGACGACAAACTGCGCCATGCCGTGCTCTGTGTACTTGTCGAGCAACTCGTTCAAGATCTCCCTAGCTTCCTGACCGTACTGCTCGAAGAAGTCCTTCTTCTCAGAACGAAGCCGCTGTGCCCGTTCGCGTCGCGACCGAAGCGGAGCATTGAATGCAAAATGGCAAAGGAGGTCCAGCGGATCTGCTCCGGGCTGGTTCGCGGCCGTAGCCAGTTCATCGAAGTCGATGCCGCGCTCCGCCAATCTGTCGATGATCTCCTTCCGATGGTCCGGGTCGGCCCATCCCTTCCGCAGGTCTGCCGCGTTGGCGAAAAGCGCGCGCACCCGCTCAGCGGCAAAGTCGGTGAAGCTGATCACGCGAAGTTGCCTGCCGTCGGCGTCAAGTTCGTAGACCAGATGAGATGCGATCTCCACGTGACCGCCATCGAAGTAGTACTTCCGGCGCTGGCGATCTTCCCCATAGGGAGTCGTCAATTCCTCAACTCGACCTGCATCTTCCCATGTCTCCTCGGGGGTAACTACGACCTCGCCCTCGGTCGGCTGGCCTTCCTCGTCGATCCACTGTTCTGTCTCGATGACGGGGTCTCCGTCGAAGTCGGGGTCGGCGAAGAGGCGAGTCGCCGAGCCGGTGTAGTCCAAGATGCTGAAGAACAGCTTGCCGTAGTCGTCGCGGACACGCGTGCCGCGCCCGATGATCTGCTTGAACTCCGTCATCGACTTGATGACGCGGACGAGGACGATGTTCTGCACTGTCGGGATATCCACTCCGGTGGTCAACATCTGCGAGGTGGTGAGGATCACCGGCGTGCGCCGCTCCACGTCCTGGAAGTTGCTCAGGTGACCCCGACCGACGACGCCCTCATCCGACGTCACGCGGCACACGAAGTCGGGGTGCATGCGCACCAGGTCGGTGTTCATGTTGTTCAAGGCGCGGCGCATCTCGTCGGCGTGCTCCTGGTCCACGCAGAATACGATGGTCTTGGCGTAGCGGTCTGTGTTCCTCATGTACTCGGTCAGGTGGCGCGCGACGGCCTCGGTTCGCGCGCGCAAGGACACTACTCGCTCGAACTCGTTGGTGTGGTATTCCTCGTCGGGAATCTCGCGACCGAAGCGGTCAAGGTCGCCTTGGTTTGGGCGCCAACCGGCCGCATCCCATGAGGTAATCACTCGGTGCACGCGGTACGGGGCAAGGAAGCCGTCATCGATACCCTGACGCAGACTGTATTGGTAGATTGGGTCGCCGAAGTACCGGTACGTGTCCGCGTTGTCTTGTCGACGAGGCGTCGCGGTCATCCCAATCTGGAAGGCCGGCTCGAAGTACTCGAGGATCTCCCGCC
>JAUWBY010000242.1 GCA_030609605.1 Candidatus Eiseniibacteriota bacterium | reverse complement strand
ATGCAGGCCCGGTTGCGCTTCCGCGAATTCGTTCGCCAGCGCCGACGTGATGCTGTTGCCCGGCGCGAACAGCGACACGCTGTCGAGCAGGTTCGTGTTGCCGATCACGAAGGTCACGGCCATCGTCTCCCCCAATGCCCTCCCGAACCCAAGAAAAACGGCGCCAATGATGCCGCGCCGCCCATACTTGAGACTGACGAACCGGACAGTCTCCCACATCGTCGAACCAACACCGTAGGCTGACTCCTTGAGAACCGGCGGAACCATCATGAGCACATCCCGCGTGATCGCCGTGATGAAAGGCAACACCATGAACGCCAGGATGAGCCCGGCCGTGAGCACGCCGATCCCCATCGGCGGCCCCCGGAAGAGCGGGAGCGCGCCCAAGTACCTGCCAAGAAACGGCTGAACGTGCATCTGCATGAGGGCCGCGAATACAAAAAGGCCCCACATGCCGTAGATGATCGACGGGACCGCCGCCAGGAGTTCGACGGCTCCGCCGATGAACCCACTCGCTTTCGGGTGAGCCACTTCCACGAGATAGACGGCGATGATGATCGACAGCGGGACCGCGATGATCATCGCGATCCCGGTCGATACGAGAGTGCCGTAGATGCTGCTGGCGGCGCCGAACTCGCCGAGGATCGGGTTCCAACTATCCGACGTGAGGAAGCTGAACCCAAACTCTCGGAACGCCATGCCTGAGTTCCGCACGAGTTCGAAGAGGATGCCGGCCATGATGACGATAACCACCAGCGAACACGCGGCCGTCAGCCACTTGAAAGCGGCATCCGGTCGGCTCTGATCGCGCGGAGCGCAAGGTGGAACGCTCAACTTCGCTACGGTGCTCTCTCTCATCTACCCCTACCCCGCTCCTGGATACGCGCTACTTCCAAACACCTGCTCCGTCCGCCAGGATCTCGTCGGCCCACGTCTGCCGGACCATGTCGGCCACGTTCTTCGGGATCGGCACGTAGTCTTTCTCGACCGCCATCTCTGCGCCGTGCTCATAGCACCAGTCGAAGAACTTGAGCATCTCTTTGGCCTTCCCAACGTCGTCCTGCTCTGCGTAGATGAGGATGAACGTCGCGCCGACGATAGGCCAGCTCTCATCGCCCGGCTGATCGGTGAGGACGATGTAGTAGCCGTCCGCGTTCGCCCAGTCGGCGCTCGCGGCCGCCGCCTGGAACGAGGCCATGCCCGGCTGCACGTACTTGCCGGCCTGGTTCATGAGCGTAACGTACGGGAGGTTGTTTTGAACCGCGTAGGCGTACTCGACATAACCGATGGAGCCGTTCACGCGCTGGACGTAGTTGGCGACACCGGGGTTACCCTTGGCGCCGACTCCGACCGGCCACGGCACGATCTTGCCCGTCCCGATCTTCTCGTGCCACGAGGGCGAGACCTTGTCGAGGTAGTTGGTGAAGATCCACGTCGTACCCGAGCCTTCGGCGCGGTGGACGATGGTGATCGGTTCACTCGGAAGCGCGAGTCCGGGATTGAGCGAGATGATGGCCTCATCGTCCCAGTAGTTGATCTCGCCGGAGAAGACACCGGCAAGCAATTCGGGTGTGAGTTTGAGCTGCCCGGCGTCGATTCCCTTGACGTTACAGATCGGGACGACACCGCCTATGACCATCGGGAACTGGATGAGACCGGCCTCACGGACCTCGGGACCCTTCATCGGAGCATCCGACCCGCCGAAGTCGACCGTTCTGGCCTTGATCTGACGGATGCCGCCGCTTGAACCGATACCCTGGTAGTCGACGCGCACACCGGTAAGCTGATTGTACTTGTACATCCACACGGCGTAGATCGGCTCCGGGAACGTCGCGCCCGCGCCGTTGAGCGACGATGCCGCGAAGACCGGGACCGAGATCGTAAGAACCACGGCCATGACGGTGAGTGCGACTGCCATTCTGACGAAGGTCCGCATCATGCATCCTCCTGATTGGTTGAACTGGCCACCGCGAAGCGCCGCCGGGGGGGGTAGCCCCGGCGACGCTGGCTACAAGT
Organism: Candidatus Eiseniibacteriota bacterium; assembly: GCA_030609605.1. Taxonomy (GTDB): domain Bacteria; phylum Joyebacterota; class Joyebacteria; order Joyebacterales; family Joyebacteraceae; genus Joyebacterum. Next base: position 1,813 of record JAUWBY010000242.1, on the reverse strand, counting down.
CGAACCGGAGAAAACCACTGGCGACCATGAGCGGCAGACGGACAACAAGAAGCGTGGTCAACAGGATGATCAGCTCCTTCATCTCCCTCTCCCCGTGATTGGTGATTGGTGCTTGCCACCAACAGCACACACTCCTCCATACCCAAGCATAGTATGGAAGACGGGAGTTCATTGGCCATCAGCAGCAAGTTAGGATCGCGTTAGGAAGAGCGCCTGTGACAGGCTACGTTCGTGGCAGGATGATCGTGAAGACACTACCCTTGCCGGGAATGCTTTCCACGTCGATATTCCCACCGTGGGCCTGGACGATGTGCTTGGCGATAGCGAGACCGAGGCCGGTCCCGCCCAGTTCGCGGCTCCGCGCCTTGTCGACGCGGTAGAAGCGCTCGAACAACCTGGGAAGATGCTCTGGTGCGATCCCGACGCCGTGGTCGCGCACGCAGATGAGGACATCTGTCTCCCGCTCTTCCACGTCGACTTCGATGGAAGAGCCGCGTCCGCTGTACTTGACCGCGTTGTCGAGAAGATTGACAACAGCGTGCTCCAGGAGCTGAGCATTGACCGTTGTGAGCGAGTCGCCTGTTGCGGTGAGATCGATGTGCATGTCCTTCTCCCTGGCCCGCGGCAGACAGACATCGATCGCCGTCTCGACAACACCTGCAACCGACGCTCTATCGAACGCGATGCGCGAGTCTCCAGCATCTTGCTCGATGCGCGACAGATACAACAGATCCTCGATGATCGCATTCAGCCGGTCGGAGTGACGGTGGACGATGTGCAGAAATCTACGCGACTCATCCGCGTCATCGATCGCCCCATCAAGCAGCGTCTCGACGAATCCCTGGATGAGCGTGACCGGAGTCCTGAGCTCGTGCGACACATTGGCGACGAAGTCGCTCCGGACCTTCTCAAGCTGATGCACGCGCGTGATATCGTTGAGAACGATGACGGCGCCAAGTCTACGGCCCTTCCTGTCCCGGAGCGCTGCACCGTGCGCATGCAGGAGCCGGCGCGTATCGGCCAGGAGCTCGAACTCCTCCTCAATAGGATCCGAACTCAGGAGCGCGCGCGACGTGAACGCGTGGATGTCGGTGTTCCGGATCGCCTCCTGGATGCTTCGACCCGTCGCTGAAGCGGGTTCGACCTCGAAGAGCTCGCCGGCGGCGCGGTTCATCGTGAGGAGTCGTTCCTCCGTGTCGACGGCGATGACACCCTCTTTCATACTGTAGAAAACGGCATCCTGCTCGGCACGCTGCCGGCGAATCGTGCTGATCTGACGATCCAGCTCCTCCGCCATGTGGTTCAGCGTCTCAGACAGGCTCGCCAGCTCGAGCGACCCCGGCACTGGCAGTCGGTACCCGAACTTGCCCTGAGCGTAGCGCAACGCGCCGCGACGCATCTCCACGAGCGGTCGGGTGATGCGCCGCGTCACTGCAAAGCTCACGGCCGCCGCGAAGACGACCATCACGAGTGCTGCGATGGCGATCCGTTGACGGATGCGCAGGAACTCGTCGTCGATGGCAGTCGTGGGAAGTGAGATGCGGACGGCGCCGCAGACCTTCCCGTCGCTGTTGATCGGAACGGCCACGTACATGCGGTTCATTCCGAGCGTGTGGCTGTACCGGATAGCGCTCCCCGCGCTTCCGCGCATGGCCTCGACAATCTCCGGGCGATCGGCGTGGTTCTCCATGACTGCGGGGTCCTCGTCCGTATCGGCAACGACGAGACCGTCAGGCAGGATGATGGTGATGCGGGTGTCGGTCGCTCGACCGAGCTCGACAGCAAGTACCTGGAGGGATTCCGGTTTCCCCCC
>JAUWBY010000158.1 GCA_030609605.1 Candidatus Eiseniibacteriota bacterium | reverse complement strand
AAGTGGGCATCTTGCCCGAGGAGCTGGCGAGCACGAGAATGAGTCCCGATGATGCTTTCCGCGAGCTGGAGGAACTGGGGGCCAGATTCCTGGTGTTCTGGAATACGGAGACCGAAAGGGTCAACGTCATGTACCGCCGGGACGATGGAGACTACGGGCTGGTGGAACCGAGCGCGTAGCCGATGTGGGCGTGCAGGGACAGAGGCATGCGGCAGCACGTTGCAGTAACCTAGCGGAGTGTTTCCATGAGCAGTTTGACGGTTCGACAGATCCTGGGCAAGCTCGCCGACGAGATGCCATTTGACATCGCGACTTCCGGAGATGCTCTTGACAGCATCGTCGGGACAGGTGAGTTGTCCAAGCCGGGGCTATTCCTTGCCGGATTCGAACAGGGGTTTGTGGCCGAGCGAATCCAGATACTCGGAGAGGCCGAACTGGCCTTTCTGGAGACACTGGACTCCGACGGAAAAAGGCGGGCGCTGGCGAGACTCGTTGTAGCGGGTGTGCCCTGCGTCATTGTTACGGACGGGCGTGAGCCCCCTTCCGAGCTGGTCGATCTGTGTAACGATGCGGGCATCCCCGTGCTGAGGACAGGGTCGGGGTCAAACCAGGTGGTGCGGCAGGTGGGCAGCGCGATCGACAGAGCGCTGTCTCCGCGGATATCGGTTCACGGTACGCTTGTGGACGTCTACGGCATGGGGCTGCTTTTCACCGGCTCGAGCGGCATAGGGAAGAGCGAGTGTGGTCTTGATCTTGTCGAGCATGGGCACAGGCTGGTCGCGGACGACGTCGTAACAGTAACGCGTACGCCTCAGGATGTCCTGATAGGAGCGGGGAGCGATCTTCTTCGGCACAACATGGAGATTCGCGGCATCGGGATCATCGACGTCCAAGCGGTGTTCGGAATTCGGGCTATCCGTCAGCAGAAACGGATCGAGGTGGAAGTACAGCTGGTTCACTGGTCCGATCTCGACGACTACGAACGGCTGGGTCTGGATGAGAAGACAACCGAAATCCTTGGAGTCGAGATCCCCATAGTGACGCTGCCGCTGGTGCCGGGCAAGAACATCACTGTGATTGCGGAGGTCATCGCTTTGAACCAGCTCCTGAAGCTGCACGGAACCCATCCCGCGCGACAACTGGACAAACGGCTCAGGGACCTGGCATCGCAGAAGGCGAGAGCCGGGAAAATCCTCAGGAGCGAGACGGAATGACGAAGCCCGGCGGGGGAGTCGGTTGCGTGATTGTCGCGCACGGTGAAGTCGGCAATTGCCTCATGGGTGCAGTGCAGGGAATCCTGGGAACTCAGACCGGCTGGAGCGCGGTGACAAACGTGGGCCTGGGACTTCCGGAACTTGAGAAGGCCGTCCGTGGCGCCATTGATGAGCTGTCGAGAACGCACGCGGTTGTCCTCTTCACAGACATGCCTGGTGGCAGTTGTCACCACGTTTGTAGGGATATCATCAGGAACTCCGAAGGCTTGAGAGTACTGACGGGCTTGAATCTCATGATGCTTCTGGAGTTCTTTGTGAAACGCGAGCGTGTCCCGATCTTGGAGCTTCTGTCACTCGTGCAGGAACGAGGCAAGGATTCGGTGAGACTTCTGTAGGAGGGCGCTTGCCTTTCGTGCTGGTTCGCATAGACGATCGACTAATTCATGGGCAGGTAACTGTGGCGTGGGGATCGTGGCTGAATCCCGACGTGATAGTCCTGGTCAATGATGAGGTCGCGTCGACGGAGTGGAAACGCGAGCTGTATTCTACCACAGATGCGATGGGGACTCGAATAGACGTGCTCGGAACTGATTCGTTCCTGGATCACCTGGCGAAGGCCGGATGGGAGAACGAAGACGCGATTCTGGTAGTGAACTCCGCAGCCGATCTTCTTCTGCTCCTGCGAAGGGGACTGTCCGCCGAGAGAATCAACATCGGCGGCATGCACTTCACTGATGGCAAGCGCGAGGTCCTTGAGTACGTGTACGTGGACGATGATGATGTCAGGGATCTACTTGACATTGCGGAGCTAGGCGTCGCATTGGAAGCACGTGACGTTCCACAGTCCGAACCAGTGGATCTCGTACCGAGGTTGCTGGAACTTCGTGCAGGACACGCTTAGGAGGGGAGCAGCACCGACTTTGAGCAGCGTCACTCTTATCCTCTGCATCCACGACCACCAACCCATCGGAAATCTGGACGGGGTTTTCGAGCATGCGTACAAGTTTTCCTATCTGCCCTTCCTACAGAGGATCGAGAACTACCCGGGAATCAAGTTCGTCCTTCACACGACGGGTCCACTCCTTGAGTGGATGGAGGCGAACGCGCCCGACTACATCGAGAGAGTCGGAGCGCTGGCCGCAAGAGGACAGGTGGAAATCCTGACGGGCGCGTTCTACGAACCGATTCTCCCCGCTATCCCGGAGAGAGATGCGAAAGGCCAGATTGAGCTCTCGACTGATTACATCGAGCGCCGTTTCGGCGTGCGCCCACGAGGAATGTGGCTTGCTGAACGCGTGTGGGAGCCGGGGATCGCCAGAGTGATCGCCGAGAGTGGCGTCGAGTACGTCGCTCTCGACGACTATGAGTTCCGACTGGCCGGCGTTCCGGACAGCGATCTCACAGGTCACTTCATGACTGAGGACCACGGCGTTCCTCTCAAGCTCTTTCCGATCAGCAAGCGTCTGAGATACCTCATCCCGTTCGCGGAGCCTTCAGAGACGCTGGATCATCTGCGATCGATCGCCGAGCAAGGTGATGACCTAGTGGCTGTCTTCGGCGACGACGGTGAGAAGTTTGGCGTCTGGCCCGGAACGCACAAACACGTCTACGAAGATGGTTGGCTCGACCGGTTTCTCCAGGCGCTGGACGACAGTTCAGACTGGTTGAATACCTCTACGTTCGCCGAGTTCGTTGACTCAGTGCCTTCACGGGGGCGTGCATATCTTCCGAGCTCCTCATATCCTGAGATGATGGAGTGGGCGCTTCCGACGACGGCGCGGCGAGAGTACGAATCGTTCCGCGAGAAGCTGAAGCAGGAGGGGTGGGAGGAGCGTTGGGGGACGTTCGTGAGCGGCGGGACATGGAAGGGCTTTCTCTCCAAGTACGGTGAAGCGAACCACATGTTGCGGAAGATGTATCGTGTGAGCAACAAGGTGGAGAACGCTGTTTCGGGCGCCCTGAGCAATGGGAGGCCGCGTGCAGGAGATCAGGTGGTCGCCGATCATGGCGCCGACACGGTAGTCGCTGCGGCCAGGGAGGCATTGTGGAAGGGTCAGTGCAACTGCGCCTACTGGCACGGTGTTTTCGGGGGAATCTACCTTCCGCATCTAAGATCGGCCATCTACCAGCATCTCATTCGAGCCGAGAATATCCTCGACGCGGGTCAAGAGAGGGGACTCGAGGTCAATGCGGAGGTGATCGATCACGACCTCGATGGGAATCAGGAAGTTCTGCTGGAATCGAAAGACATCAATGCGTACATACATCCGTCGAGGGGCGGAATGCTCTTCGAACTCGATCTGAGAAGAGCGGAGTGGAACGCTCTGGCGACCATGTCACGATACGAAGAGGTCTACCACAACGCGCTGGAGAATTCCTCACTGGGGGGGAACAATGCCGAGACGGTGAGCATCCACGATGCCATGGTTGCGAAGGATGCGGGGTTGTCGGAGCTTATCCACCCCGACACCTATCCAAGGGTGGGGGCGATTGATCACATCCTCCCGGTTGGAGTCGGCCTGAACGAGATGAGAGATCCGGCCGGAAGTGACCTTGTTCCGTTGGGAGGCGAGCGCTACGAGTTCGAAGTCATGCGCTACGAGGGGGGCGCCGGCGTCGGGCTGGCCGTGCGGGCTGATGTGCCGAGCGAAAGCGGAGCCGTTCCGATCGAGCTGACCAAGACCGTCAGTCTTGACATTGCCGGGAGGCTTCGGGTTTCTTGGTCACTGAAAGCTGAGAGCACGCTCGATGCCGTTTTCGCCAGCGAATGGACGCTGGCGCTGTTGACGGGACATCCGGACTACGCCGAGCTTGTCTGCGACGGTGACTGCATGATTCGCGCGGATTCATCTCACCAGCTCGAGTCTTGCCGGCATCTTGCTGTAAGAGATCGAATCCGGCGGGAAGTCATCAGAATGGACTTCGGGGTGGAAGCGGGGGTCTGGATCCACCCTCTCGAGACTGCGTCTCAATCTGAGAGCGGGTTTGAGAGGGTCTACCAAGGCATCACGATACTGCCGCACTGGAGAATCTCGCTCGCCGCAGGTGAGACGGCTACCTTCGAGATGACACTCGAGTCGGAGGCTCTCTAGAAGGGGTGACGTTGACGGAACCGCTTGCCATCGTTCTCCTGTCGATTCTGGCTGGGGCAGTTGCGCTCGACACGACCGCGGCGCTTCAGATGATGTTCTCACAGCCGCTCGTGGCAGGGACGTGCGCCGGGCTGATTCTGGGGCATCCAGAGACGGGGCTTCTGATCGGGACCGCCCTGGAGCTTGTCTGGGTGGCTGCGCGCCCTGTTGGAGGCGCGCTCTTCCCTGACACGGGACCGGCGTCGGTAGTGGGGGTTGGGCTCGCGGGGCTTCTGATCTCTCAGGGAATCGCCTCCGGATGGGCCATCCCTCTGGGTCTGGTCGCAGCTTTTGGAGTGGCGGCGCTTGGACGGCTGCTGACTGTGAAGCTGCGAAGGCTCAATGTCCGCCTGGCCGAGGAAGCGCTATCGTCGGTCGAGAGAGGTGATCTTGGAGGTGTGCGGCGCGCCATTCTTCGAGCAGTCGGTTTCAGATTCATATCAGTGGCAGTTCTGTCGGCCGCAGTTCTCGTGATTGCGGTCCCGCTTCTGGGGAGAATCCTCCGCGGAGTTGCGGGTGCTGAGTTCCCGGTACTGCTCTGGGCGGCGCCGATAGCGGCTGGGACCATTCTGGCGATTGCTCGCGGGGGATTCGAGCGTGTTCTCCTCGGGGCAGGATTTGTTGCGGGCGTTCTCATGGTGGTGGTGAGGTAGCGTGTGGAGACTGAAGCGGGAGAGAGCGGAGCGGTGAGACGATCGACGGAGAACGGGCTGGTGCTTCGGCTTTCCCTGTTTGCTCGGTCACTCTTTCTGCAAGCAGTGTGGAATCCGTGGGGCATGCAGAACGTGGGTTTCTGTTTCGCGTTGATGCCCCTCGCACGCTCACTGTCGGAGCCGGAGAGACGGAGATTCATGATTCGCCATCTGGGCTTCTTCAACACGAACCCGACCATGGCGTCATATGTGATCGGCGCTGTGGCAAGGGCGGAGTTGAGGGGGCGTGGGAGGCTGGAGTCGGATGATCTCAAACTGACTATGGGTGGGGCTCTGGGCATGGCGGGGGACTCACTCATGTGGGGGGCGGTTCGTCCCGCCGCGGGTCTGGTCGCCGCCTTGATCGCCGTCGCTGTTCTCTACGGGGGGACTTCGAGTGTCTGGCTGGCTCCCGTCGCCCTGCTGGCGATATACAATGTTCCGCATCTCTATCTGAGGGCCCGGGGCATCTGGGTTGGCTGCAGGCTCGGTCCCGCAGGGGCACGGGAAGTGACGGGGCCGGGTTTCAGGATGGCAGTAACGATTGCGAGGGCACTTGCAGCCTTCGCCGCAGGTGTGATTCTGGCGCAGGTCGTGGTCCCC
>JAUWBY010000054.1 GCA_030609605.1 Candidatus Eiseniibacteriota bacterium | reverse complement strand
GAGGCGCTCAAGACCGGTTTCTCGTGGTCACGGGACCATCTGGCCGAGGGCGACGTTCTCGTGGTCATGGACACCGACAACACCCACGACCCGGAAGTCATTCCATCAATGCTGGCGAAGATTGCCGAGGGATATGATGTCGTTATCGCCTCACGGTACGCGCCCGGCGGGGAGGAGATCGGACTCTCGGGGCTGCGGGCTCTCCTGAGCAGGGGGGCGAGTCTCATGATGCGGATATTTCTTCCGGTCAAGGGCGCGCGCGACTATTCGTGCGGATACAGAGCGTACAGGAGCTCCGTCATAACACGCGCTTTTGAGACGTACGGTGACGAATTCATTACGGAAAGAGGATTCGTCTCATCGGCCGAGATACTGATCAAGTGCGCCTACCTCCCGGCGAAGGTGGGAGAGGTGCCGCTGGTGCTTCGATACGATCTCAAGGGCGGGGCCAGCAAGATGAACATCGGTGACACAATCAGAGGCTATCTCAGGATGATCGTCGCCGGGAGGCGGGCCATCCGGAGACAGCGGAGGGAGGCAACCGCATGAAGGGGATTCCACTGATCCTGCTGGCTGTGATGCTCGGTGCAACCGGCCAGATCATCATGAAGAAGGGGATGATGATCTACGGCGAGGTCTCGGCAGGATCTGTCTGGAGCCAACTTGTCCCGATACTCAAAGTGCCCCAGGTCTTGATCGGGTTCCTCTGCTACGGCATCAGTGCCGTGCTCTGGATCGCCGTCGTCTCGAACGTCGATCTGAGCCTGGCGTATCCGATGGTGAGTCTGGCGTACGTCATCGTCTTTCTTGCTTCATGGCTCCTGCTGGGTGAGCACATATCCGCGCTGCGCGTGGCCGGACTTGTGATCATCATCGCGGGTGTGCTCGTCATATCGAGGAGTTAGTGTTGAACAGGCGTGCCGAAATCGCGACGCTCATCGCAATTCTTGTTGGGGCCTCCGTGATCCGCTTCTGGGGGATTACGTGGGGCCTCCCGCACGCCTATCATCCGGACGAGGGCTCGATTCTTTTCCACGCGCTCGGTTTTGGCACAGGCGACCTGAATCCACACTGGTTCCGCTGGCCGTCCCTGACCATGTACGTGATGTTCGGGATCTACGGCTGCTACTACGTCGTCGGGAAGATCATGGGGACGTTTTCGATCCCGCCGGATCTCGTCAAAGCCTATCTCACCGATCTGTCGCCCTTCTGGCTGATGGGCCGCATCGTGTCGGCGGCATCCGGAGTGGTGACGGTCTGGATCACGTGGCTCTTCGGCCGCAAGTCGTTCGGAAGCTATGTGGGGCTGACGGCGGCGGCGATTCTCGCCGTTCTTCTTCTCCACGTTCGCGACTCTCATTACGCAACACCCGATGTGATAGCGGCCATGTTAGCCGCAGGCTCACTCGTGGCCGCGCTCTACGCGTGCAGATCGTCGCGGCCGTGGTTCGTTCTCCTGTCGGGGGTTCTGGCGGGGCTCTCTGCATCGGCCAAGTATCCAGGGGTGCTGGTGTCGGTCGGAACGCTGGTTGCCTTGGTCGCGCTTGTCAGAAAGAGGCGGGGAGGTCTCTGGATTCTGCCGGCGGCCGGGATCGCTATCGCAGTCGGCTTTCTCGTCGGGACTCCATACGCGCTCTCCTCCGGCAATGAGTTTGCGAGAGACGTTCTGCGCCAGTTCACGATGGTCTCTGAGGCTGGAGTTGCTCAGGAGGCCTCATCATACCCTGCCGGTCTGCGCGAGATCTTCGTGGAGAGTCTGGGCCAAGGCGTCGGGTGGGTAGTGATGCTGATGGCTACTGCGGGTGCACTCCTGCCGATCGGACTCTGGCGGGCGAAGCTCAGCTACGCTCAGCGCAGGCGGTCGAGGTTGGAGGCGATGAGGGGAGAACCGACGATCGCCGATGCGGCTTCGGCCAGAACGATCGCCGTCTCCTTCTCGATTACGGTTCTTCTGGTCATGAGCCTTCTGACGGTCAAACGAGCGACTTATCTCACGCTGGCGCTGCCCGCGGTGGCTTTCCTGGCAGCTGTTGGGTTGGAGGGACTCTTTGCCCGCCTGGCGGTGCGGCGTTACCGCGCGCTCGCCGCTGCGCTGGTGGTCATCATTGCGACTGCGGTGCCGTCGGTCAGATACTCCCGTGCCCTGAGGCTTCCCGACACGCGCACGAGGGCGAAGGAGTGGGTGGAGCTGCACGTGGAACCGGGTTCTGGAATCGCGCTTGAAGACTACGGCCCTGTTCTGAACCCGACCATTCGTCAGCTCGAAGCGGAGATGATGGCGGGTAGCACGGCCATCGAGTCCTGGCGGGGACCGAAGCAGGCGTTGAACGAGATGAAACTGGATCTGGGGAGGTCGAGGGAACCGAAGTACGAGCTCTACGGAATCGATTGGGGCCGCGAACCGTTCCGCTTGCCGGGCGCCGCGAGTGATCCGGCTGGGCTTGCCGCTGCCATCGACAGCCTCGGTGTGCACTACGTAATCCTCAGCAGCAAGGCAGCTCCGTGGAGAGCAATGGCCGGGGCTGAGGCGCCTGCAAGGTCAGCTGGGCAGGAGTTCTCTCTCTGGCTCCTCGACAATGCTGTTCCCATCGCCGTCTTCGGCGACGAGACCTCGATGCCGATGATCGATCGAGGGCGAGGCAGGTCGTTCCACAATCCGGTGATAGAGATCCATGAGATCAAAAGGCGAGCAGAGGAAGAGACAAGTGGCTGAGCCCGGACGAAGGACGAGACAGGCAACCCACCGCGCGGCACCGCCGCAGATGAGGCAGCCGAGCCAGGTGCCGCAGTACAGCTACGGGTGGCTGATGCCGGTACTCGGCGCGTTGCTCGCGCTCGCACTCGCGTTCGTCGTGTTCAAGCTTCACTACACCTACGGGCAGGCGCCGCACCGGATAGTCAAGATGATGATCGGGGTAGTGCTCGTCATGTTCGCGTTCTTCAAGCCGAGGTTGGCTATCCACGCGTGGCTTCTGGCTATGCCTGTAGGAGAATGGCTCCCATCGTCCGGGATACCCGGCTTGAACGGCCCGAACCTGCTCTTCATCGTACTACTCCTGAGCTGGGTTGTGCCGAGGATCATGGCGGGTGAGCGGATCATGATCCGGACGAGGATAGGGAAGCCGCTCGCGCTTTTCGTGGGGCTCCTTCTTCTGTCGGCAGTGCATGGGATACTGTTTCCACCGGGGAGCGGCTATGAACCTGTCGCCATGATGAAAGCCGTGTGGCAGAGCATCCTGGGGTTCTCCATCTACTTCATTGTGGCGAACACCGTGAAGGATGAGAAGGAGGTCAGAAATCTCCTCATCACTCTTGCCGTCGGTGCGATTCTCGGTGGTGTGATCGCGGTCAGGCAGTATGTGGCGTCGGGCGATGCGAGCAGGATAGCCGGAGCGCTGGGCGATGTGAACGACCTTGCCGCGTACTTCGCGATGGTGGCGGCGTTCCTTATTCCTGTGGCAACAGTGCCGGGAACCTTCTCATTTCTTCGCAGAGTTGTTCTGCTTGGCTCCGCCGGTCTCGCGACGTTGACGGCATTCATGCCCAAATCGCGTGGCGCCTACATAGGACTGGGTCTGGCAGTGCTGTACCTCTCTAATCGGATCAGCAAGAAGGCGCTTGTTGTTGTTCTGGTCGTCCTCGCGCTGAGTCCCGTCTGGGCGCCGGATTCGCTCAAAGACAGGGTTGCGGAGACGCGCTCGAGTGATTTCGAGATGAGCCTCACTGGAGACGTAACGGACCGGCTCGACCCTTCCTCCGCCGTCAGGCTGGAGATATGGGGCGTTGTCATGAGGGAGTTCGTCAGAAGCCCCATCATCGGGCACGGCTACGCCTCGATTCCGTACCTGACCTCCAAGAGCATGGACAAGCCGTGGTCCGCACACAGCCTGTACGTAGAGACGGCAGGAGAGATGGGACTGGTGGGCTTGTTTGCGCTCACATGGCTCTTCCTTTCGTGTGCCAAGAGCGGACGCGAGCTCATACGGGTGGCGAGCAGTGTGCTCAACAGGAGATTGGCCATTGGTCTGCTGGCAGCGACCATGGCTCTGCTCATTACGAATGTCTTTGGCCAGAGACTGACTCACATTTCGATTGGTGGAACCTATTTCTTCATCGTGGGACTCGTCGACAGATGCATCTACTTCGAGCGTGAGGGACGCGCCACGGAGGATGCGAAAGGGGTGTTGGCAGCATGAGACGTACCATCACGTTCACTCTTGTGTTTCTGGTAGCAATGGCCCTGGCTGTTCCGTCTCTTTCCTACACCGTGACATCCGGCCGTCCGCGGATGCTCTTCCTGTCGCAGGATGTGCCCGATCTCCGAGCGAAATGCTACGGGAGCTTGGCCGCTGACTACGGCGCGCTGAAGACCTGGTGTGATGGCGAGATGAGCACATCACTGCCACTCTCGCTGTACTATCTGGACAAGCACCTGGCTGCCTTCAGTTTCGTCTGGGTGATTGAGGAGGATCCCATCTACGCGGATCGCGCCAAGGCGATAGCCCAGGCCGCCGTGAATAGCGGGCAAGGAGACGCACTCGAGTTCCTCAGGTCGGGTTCACTGTTCTTCGACTGGTGCTACGGATATCTGACGGCGTCCGAACGGAACACGTTCGGCACGGCGCTGGCCGAAGGCGGACTGGCGCGGATTGGCGCTGAGAACTGGGCTCAGATGAACAACTACCACTCCAAGGTGTCAAGGTTGAGGGAGTTCGCATACACAGGGCTCGCGCTGTACAAGGCCGGCGTGGCCGACGACACGGCTGAGACGCTCTGCGACATGTTCCACGAACACGCATACGGAAGCTCCCACGTGCTTTGCTCTATCAATGAGATCGCGAGTGACGGCAGCTATTTCCAGGGCGGGTACAATGAGAGCGGGCTTGTGTCGAAATTCCGGGAGGCGTGCGACGTCTGGGCGACGGCCACCGACCAGGATCCGTTCGAGGACAGCACGAATCTACAGAACCTGGCCTCGTATCTCCTCTACGAAACCGGCGCTCGGTCCGGACCGGGGGGCAGCGCACGTTTGCGGGGATCGCGGCAGGGTGACACCCACGAGCACGCGTCCTCAGAAGCCGTTCACAGATTGGCGCTCTACGATCTAGCCAATCGCTATCAGGACCGAAGAGCTCAGTGGATGGCCGACGCGATCGACGCTCAGGGACTCGGGTACATAAGCAGCTACGATCGCTGGAAGATCATCATCCAGAAGGACACGAGTCTCAGTCCTCTTCCTCCCACGGACCTGCCAACGGCTCGTTTCTTCAGCGGAATCGGGACCGTCTACATGCGATCCGGCTGGGATCTGTCCGAAGCCAGCAACGACGTCTACGCCGTGTTCCGGTGTGAGAAATACCCGGCGGGTCACACGCATGCCCATCAGAACCATTTCCTGATAGCCCGAGGGGGAGATCTGCTTGCAATCGACTCGGGCGTCTATGACAGCACCATCTCGAATCATCATTTCAACTACTTCGAGCGAACGATAGCCCATAACTGTATGACCATCTACGACCCGAGCGAATCCACGTTCGGTTCTCGCTCGAATGACGGAGGGCAGATTCCTCCGTCACTCTATGATCACGGCATCTTCTGCGGTGACGCATCGCAGCCCGACTACGATCGCGGCAGCGTTATCGCTTTCCAGGATTACGGTGCTTTCACCGTGATCAAGGGAGACGCTACAGCCGCATACGCTCCGGGGAAGGTCGATCTGGTCATCAGAGAGTTTGTCCACGTGAAGCCGGACGTCTTCGTTATCCTTGATCGTGTGGACGCGACGGCGGCCGGTTTTCAGAAGAAGTGGCTCATTCACTCAATCAATGAACCGTCTGTGGCCGGCGGTCTCGTGACCATTCACGAAGGTGATTCGAAGCTGTTTGTGAGAACACTGCTTCCGGTGGGCGTCGCCATCACGAAGGTGGGCGGTCCAGGACACGAGTTCGAGGTCAACGGAGTCAACTATGCGCCGTCCGGAACTGCCCCGGAAGGCTCCGGTTCCTGGCGCATCGAGGTATCCCCGACGCACAGTTCCGAGGAGGACCTGTTTCTTCATGTTCTGTATGTCGGCGATGCATCGGAGCAATCGATGCCTGAGGTAACCCTTGTCCAAGCCGGAAACGCTATCGGGGCACAGGTGGGGGAAGACCTCGTTCTGTTCAGTCTCACTGGGGGCGCCGTCAACTCGGTCACGTATGAGTACCAGTAGCAATCCTTCGCGTGGCTCGAGGGAGCATGTGAGAGCGCGTGGGAAGAGTGCCGATGAGGACAGGCGAGCACTGGAGGGGAGAACATGAGGCTTTGCTTCCTGGCTGATGCCGGGTCCGCGAACACACAGGTCTGGGTCAACTACTTCGCGGAATCGCTGGGCCACGATGTCCATATTGTGTCACTCAGCCGAGGTCGAGGCCTCAGCCGGGCCGTAACACTCCACCAGTTGGGGCAGACGCGGGACACGCGGTCCTTGCGTTCGAAGCTGGGCTATCTCGCGCGGACAGGTAGGATCCGCGAGCTGGTTCGGGAGATATCACCCGACATCGTTGTGGGGTATCGTGTCGCAAGCTACGGATACGTCGGCGCCCGCATGGGTTTCCACCCATTGGCGATCGCGGCGCAAGGGCAGAGGATCGTCTACCCCGCGCATTCGCTGCCCAAGAGGCGGTCCGCGAAGATCGCCATCAAGACGGCGGACATCATCAACTCGTGGGCTCCGCACATGACGGATCGTTTGGTGGAGTTGGGAGCCGACCCGGAGAAGATACTGACGTGCCCGCGAGGGATCGATCTGACGAAATTCAGACAACGCAATGGGAGCGCATCTGCGGAGTTCACGGTCGTCTCGACCCGAGGACTGAACAGGCATTACGGAGCCGACATTATCCTTCGCGCGTCACACCTTGCTTCGGAGAAACTGGGCAATGTTTCCACCGCCCTCGCGGGACGCGGGGAAGCGGAAGCGGAGCTGAAGGAACTGGCCAGGGATTTGGGTACCGCGGCAGATGTGTGGTTCGCAGGGGAGATTCCAAACGATGAGCTGCCCGATTTGCTTGACCGGAGCGATGTGTATGTGTCGGCGGTTCGCACCGACGGTGTTTCGGCCTCTCTTCTCGAAGCCATGGCCTGCGGGTGCTTTCCCGTCGTGACCGACAACGCTGCGAACCGACTCTGGGTGGATGACGGCGTCAACGGGTTCCTGATTGCTGCTCCCGATCCCGGAGCATTCGCTGCGGCCATAGTGCGGGCGATGGACGATCCAGCCCTCAGGCTACGCGCAGCAGAGGCGAACCGCGCAATCGTTGAGAAACGGGCAGACATGAGTGTGAACATGCGCACGATATCCGACGCGTATCGCAAGCTGATTGTCTCAGGCTGAGGGAGAGAACGATGTCCGGTTGGAGGGAGAAGGTGTACGACCGCGTTCCGATTCCGGTCCAGAACCGGATTCTCTCCTGGCATGGCCGGCGAATGCTCCGGGAGCGCTTCGGGCCGGAGTACGACAGGCTGATGTCGTTCTTCGAAGAATCCCAGTGGTACAGCCGAGAGGAGCTGAAGAGCTATCAGGCCAAACGCCTTCAGCGTCTGATTCGTCATGCGTACGAGGCGGTTCCGTATTACCACGACGTGATGACGGACCGCGGTCTCACGCCGGCCGACATCCGGACAGAAGATGATCTGGTGAAGCTTCCCGTGCTGACGAAGCATGACGTGCGGGAGAATCGGTCCCGGCTGCTGTCGACCACATGCGACCGCCCGAGTCTCAGGGAGGCGTATACATCCGGCAGCACAGGGCCGCCGATTGGGGTCTTCTGGGATAGCAGCGTTACGGTTGTGAACAATGCGTGTCTATGGAGGTGCCGCAGGTGGGGCGGATTCGAGTTCGGCCGGCCCTACGCCGGCCTTCTGGTTCATCCCATTGTCCCGGAACCTCAGAGCCGTCCACCGTATTGGCGCTGGAACGAGAGCTGGAACCAGCTTCTTCTGTCATCTCTTCACTTGAGGGAGGACACCGTTGCGGAATACGTGGCCGAGATGCGGAGAGTGGGAGTCGAAGCTCTGGAGACCTATCCATCGTCGGCTTACGTGTTCGCGAAGCTCATGGAGGTTGTTGGGGAACGTCTGCCGCTCACATGCGTCTTCACGACATCGGAGCCGCTGCTCGATGTTCAGCGTGAGATCGTCGAAGACCGCTTTTGTTGTCCAGTCTTCGATGCGTACAGCCAGGCCGAGAGGGTCATGTTCTCAGGCGAGTGTGACAGACACGTGGGGCACCACGTTCATGAGGAGTACGGAATCACAGAGCTTCTGGACGAGCACGATGAGCCGGTTGCTTCAGGGACAATGGGCAGGGTTGTGGCTACCGGCCTCCACAACTTCGCGATGCCGCTGATTCGCTATGAGGTGGGGGATGCAGCGGCTTTCAGAGTGTCGCCATGTGAATGCGGGCGTGGACTGAGGCTCCTGGAGGGTGTGAGCACCAAGGCCGACGATATCCTGGTGCTGCCCGACGGGCGCCTCTTGCCTCCCCCCGCGTTCATGCGAGCATTCAAGGGTTTCCCCGGCATTGAACAGATCCAGGTTGTCCAGAGCGAGCCGCAGAGTGTGACGGTGCGGATGGCCTGCACCAATGAGTTCTCGAGCGGCAGCGAGCAGGGGATAAGAGACAACCTCAGGATGAGGTTCGGAGACGAAGTAGAGATCATCTTCGAGTACGTGGATATGATCCCTCGTTCGTCGAGAGGGAAATTCCGCACAGTGATCTCCACTGTGCCACTGTCGT
Organism: Candidatus Eiseniibacteriota bacterium; assembly: GCA_030609605.1. GTDB lineage: Bacteria > Joyebacterota > Joyebacteria > Joyebacterales > Joyebacteraceae > Joyebacterum. The sequence continues at coordinate 2,540 of JAUWBY010000054.1, read as the reverse complement.
GGGGGAATGCATCCACCTCCAATCTGTATCAATCCGATTGAGCGGGTGGATGCCTCGCGTCGCAGTTGTTCGAGAAGGGGTTCCAGGTACTGACCGGGGTTGGGGGTCGATCTGATGGCGAAACGCGTGCTGCATGTAATCCGCTCTCTGGAAGCTGGGGGAGCAGAGCGCGTCGTCGTGGAGTACGCACTCCACCACGATGTGTCTCGGTACTCTCCGGAGGTCTGCTGTCTCGACACGGACGGCAGGCTTGCCGAGACGCTCCGCGACGCCGGTATTCCGGTGCACACGCTTCGCCGGGGAAGACGATTCGACCTCAGTGTGTTTATCCAGCTGGTGAAGCTCATCTCCGAGCGCAAGTTCGATGTGGTGCACAGCCACGGCTCAGGGGCCATGGCTTTCGCCGTGCCCGCGGGTGTGATTGCGAGAACACCGGTGATCGTGAGAACGGAGCACAATGTCGTCTACAGCGGATCCAGGCAGCGGCGCCTTCTGCGACGTTTCGCGGCTCTGAGGGAGGATGCGCAGATCGCCGTCTCCGAAGCTGTGCGACTGTCGCACATTCGTGACGGAGGGGTACCGGCCGAGCGCTTCGTGACGATCCGAAACGGCATTGCTGCTGAGCGCTTGGCCGTGCAGTCCGGTCGAGACGAAGTGAGTCGCTCACTGGGCATTTCGAAGAACACCGTCGTGGCGCTGGCCGTGGGGAGTCTTACCGAGCAGAAGGATTACATGAATCTGCTCAAGGCAGCGGCCATAGTCGTGGCGCGCTTTCCGGATATCGTGTTCCTCATCGCCGGCGGCGGGGTTCTTGAAGGCGATCTCACAAGTGCCGCCTCCGCTCTGGGCGTGGGCGAGCAGGTCCGGTTCCTCGGAGAGCGCGACGACGTGCCCCTGCTGCTCAGGCGCGCAGACATTATGGTGAACTCGTCGGCGTGGGAAGGTCTTCCAATAACGATTCTCGAGGCAATGGCGGCTGGGGTTCCAACAGTCGCGACGGATGTCGGAGGAACCGCGGAGGTTATCTCCGGTGACGATTGCGGACTCGTCGTGCCTTCCAAGGATCCCAAGTCCCTTGCGGCTGCGATTCTGAGGCTGGCGGAGAGCCCTGAGCTTCGAGAACAACTCTCCACTCGGGCTCGACAGATCTACCTGCGCAGGTACACGGCAGAGCAGATGACTCGAGAGACCGAAGCTCTCTACGATGTCTGTCGGCAGGGTTCTGCTCACCTTGTTGCATCGGGGCGAGTCAGGTTCCTATACATGATCGGGGGCCTGGCGAGAGGTGGAGCGGAACGCCAACTGGCTGAACTGGTCACGCGAGTGGACCTTGAGCGTTTCGAGCCGGTTGTCTGCTCGCTTGCGCCGCTGGGTGCGCTTGCGGAGCCGATTGAACGGGCAGGGGTCCGGGTCTTGTCGCTCGAGAAGCGTCCCGGAGTCGGCTTTCTGGCGCTCTGGCGCATCATCCGTCTCATCCGCGAGTTGCGGCCCGCAGTGCTTCACTCGTATCTCCCTCCTGCGAATTGGAGAGGACTCATCGCAGGACGCGGTACCGCTGTGCCGCTCATTGTATCCTCGGTCAGAAATGTCGATTTCCACCTCAGTTTTTTGCCGGCGATGCGTGACAGGGTGTTGGCCGGAATGATTGACGTGATGGTGGCAAATGCAGAGGCCGTTCGTGACTATGTCGTCGATTCTCGCTGGGTTTCCCGCGCCCGAACGCGCGTTATCTACAACGGTATCTGCATTGACAGATTGAACGGGAGTGAATCGGATCTCCGGAGCCGTTCCGGCAGTGCGCATGACGGCGGGACGGTTATCGTCATCGCCAGCCTGACTCCGAAGAAAGACCACGAAACCTTCCTGGTCTCAGCACGTCTGGTGGTGGACGCGCTGCCGGGTACTCGCTTTGTCATAGTCGGTGACGGGGAACTGAGGGACCTCCTTGTCAACCGTTCCGTTGAATTGGGGCTCGGGGACTGTGTGGTCTTCACTGGAGAAAAGGCCGCTGTCGGGCTGCACCTGTCTGAGGCTGACGTGTCGGTGCTGACGTCGCTCAGGGAGGGATGCTCCAATGTGATCCTGGAGTCGATGGCACTTGCGCTGCCCGTGGTCGCGACGGATGTCGGGGGAAACCGTGAACTCATCGAGGACGGTGTGACGGGGTTCCTCGTGAAGGGGGGAGATGTCGAAGGTCTGGCCCGCAAGGTCGTAGATCTACTCACCGACGAGTCGCTCAGGCTGAGGATGGGAAATGCGGGTCGCGAACGCGTTCTCGAGAAGTTCCTGGTCGAGCGAATGATATCAGACACGATCGGGCTCTATGAGGAGATGCTCGATGCGCGTGTGCCCGGGCTGATGGACTGGACGCGTACACGGAAGGCTCGGTACGGCTCTGAGCCGGTCGCAACATCGGAGCGCGAATAGAACTTGGTGGGGAGCGGACATGACGGTGCCGAACACAGAGATGCGGGCGTCGACCCGAATGTGCCGAGACGCGGCGCGAGCAGTTCGCAACTGGCCGCCGGTTGTTCGTTTGC
>JAUWBY010000381.1 GCA_030609605.1 Candidatus Eiseniibacteriota bacterium | reverse complement strand
GGGATCGCGTCGTACGAGTTTCCCGGCGGCATGACCCTGGGCCACACGTTCGTGGGAACGCTCCTGGTCGCGGTCGCCACGTCCATGCCCGAGGTGTCCGTCGCCTACGCGGCGGTCAAGAGGGCCGGGCTGGAGGACATGGCGATGGGGACGATCCTCGGCAGCAACATGATCAACATCCTCGTGTTCGCGGTCGGCGCGCCGCTCCTGGCATTCAGGTTTTCGCAGTCAGCGTGGGCGGTGATCTCGGTGTCCAACCTTGTGAGTGTTGCGGCGGCGCTCCTGCTGACGCTGTTCGTCCTGGTTGGGATTCTCAGCCGATCGCACCGCGCCGGGAGAGCGATCGCCAGGTCGATGGTGATCCTCACGGTGCCCGTCTACCTCATCGCGCTCTTCCTCGTCTACAAGAGCGCGTGACGAAGTACCTCGGACGGGAACTGCTCGAGAGGACCGCGCCACGGGACACCGTGGGCGGGAGCCGGACGGAAGGAGAACGGCAATGACGACAGATCGGAACATCGACTACTGGGGAATTATCTCAAGATCCGCCGGTATTACCTGGAACCACAGGTTCCTCTGGCTCTTCGGATTCTTCGCCGCCTCGGGTGCAGGCGGCGGGAACTCCATGAACTGGAAAAACCATGGAGTCGATGAGATACGGGACTTCTTGATGTCTCACATTGGGATGATGGTGGCCATCATCATGGGACTCGTGCTTCTCTGGTTTGCCCTCTTCGTGCTGAACCTCATTTCGAAGGGAGCACTCCTCTCGTGCATCAGCCGCGCTGACGACGGCGAGTGCATTCGATTCGAGGAAGGATGGCAGGCCGGCATCAGGGCATTCTGGGGCATGCTCGGGATCGCCATCATTGCGTTGATCGTCTTCCTTGTTGTGACGGCAGTGTGTGTCCTGGCGGTTGTGCTGCCTATGATAGGGGGCGCGGCGGGGATCGCCATCGCGGTCTTCATCGGAGCGGTGCTGTTCATTCCCTACGTCGTCTTCCTGTTCCTGCTCGCGTTCACCGTGATCTATGCTGAGAGAGAGTACGTGATAGTGGGAGGCGGAGTGACCGACGCGCTGTCCGCCGGGTGGAACCTGACGAAGACCTACTTCTGGCAGTCCCTTCTGATGTGGCTCGTATCGTTGGTGTCCTCCGTGGCGTTTATCGTCGGTCTCCTGGTCGTGCTGCTTGCCATAGCAATGCCCTTCATTCTGATAGGTATCGCGAGTCCGATAGCCGGTCTCATGCTGGGCATTCCCATCGGCCTCATCGTCGTGGTTCTGGCCATCTCGGCATACAGCACCTACGACCACTCTCTATGGACGCTCATGTATCGAGACCTCACGAGGACCACCGCGGCCACGCTGCCGGGCGGCTCGCCGCCGGCCGTGGAGCCACCTGGGGCGGAGCCACTTGGGGCGGAGCCACCGGCCACGGGAACCCCGGCCGACCGATGGGACATACCGGAGAGACGCAGTGACGAAGAAGCCTGACGGCAGGGCGTGGCGGCCGCCGACCCGCGACATGAGTGGCACCGGCTCCGCTCTCAC
>JAUWBY010000261.1 GCA_030609605.1 Candidatus Eiseniibacteriota bacterium | reverse complement strand
GACTACAAAAGGGGCTACAAATTCTCCACGTATGCAACGTGGTGGATTCGTCAGGCTATCACGCGCGCCATCGCGGATCAGGCTCGGACCATCAGAGTGCCGGTACACATGATCGAAGCTATCAATAAGGTCGTGCGTACGACACGGCAGCTCGTTCAGAAGAAAGGCAGGGATCCGTCGGTGGATGAAATCGCCGACAAGCTCGAGCTCTCCGAGGACAAGGTGAAGGGGATCCTCAAAGCTGCGCAGCAGCCGATCTCTCTCGACCGGCCGATCGGCGAGGATGAGGACTCAAGTCTGGGAGACTTCGTTGAGGACACCAAGGTCGTTTCACCGTCTGACTATGCTTCCTTCCGCCTTCTCCGCGAGGAGATCAACGACGTCCTGTCCGAGCTGGATCCCAGGGAGGAGCGGATTATCCGCCTCCGCTTCGGCTTGGAGAAGGACCGTGCGCCAATGACTCTCGAGGAGGTTGGCGTCATATTCGGTGTCACGAGGGAGCGCGTGAGACAGATCGAGAAGAAGGCCATCGGAAAACTGAGGCACTACAAGCGGAGAAGCAGACTGAGGGGATACATCGATCTCCCCTAGCGTTGACACTTGAAGACGGGGATGTTATTCTACTTGCTTGGCTCGGGCCCATAGCTCAGCGGTAGAGCAGCGGACTCATAATCCGTAGGTCCTTGGTTCGAATCCGAGTGGGCCCACCATCACGAAGCGCAAGACGTGGGCGATTAGCTCAGTTGGTTAGAGTGCCGGTCTCACATACCGGAGGTCACTGGTTCGATTCCAGTATCGCCCACCACATTCGCGTCTCTACCGGAACACTGGCGCCGCTACCCCACAAGGCAGGCGGCTACTCGCGATGTGGCGGAGACGCACGTACGAGTCAGGGGATCACCATCGCACAGTTGCTATCGTCACGAAGCGAGCAGGTTGTCTTTCACAGGTGTATCCTATAGGGTTCGCCTGCTGTTTGAAGCTCGCACGGTGGCCTTGTCAATGATTGGGGGAGGGCTCTTGCGGGAACAACTGGAACTGTTGCTCAGACTCCAGGAGATAGACGGCGCGCTGACCGATCTCGAATGGAAAGCCGAGGATCTTCCCCGACGGATCGCAGATCTGGAACAGCAGGTTGAGACGATCGACGCTGTAGTGAAGAAGCAAGAAGTCGCTCTGGAGACGGCGAAGAAGGACCGACGGAAGCTGGAGAGCGATCTCGAAGACACGAGCGCGAGGCTCGACGATCTCAAGTCGAAACAGGTGGTTATCAAGACAAACGAGGAGTACGCCGCTCTCCAGACTGAGATCGGGTACGCGGAGGAGACGATCTCTGAGATCGAGGATTCGGTCCTCGCTCTTCTCGAGCGGATCGAAGGTGCCTCTGGAGATCTGGAGGCAGCCAAGCAATCGGCGGCTGATTCCAGGGGCGTCATCGAGAAGGAGATCGCGCAGTTCCAAGAGGACATGATTCGTCAGACGGAGGCGCTAACGATAAAGAGAGACGAACGGGTTCGCGTCGCGATGAATATTGATGGACGCATGCTCGAGAGGTACGAGCGGATACTGGAGAGCAAGGGCGATCAGGTGCTCGTACCGCTTGTCAATGATCTCTGCACCGGATGCTACAAGAAACTGCCGCCCCAGCAAGCCATAGAGATACGACGGAGCGATCGCTTCTTTGAGTGCGAGGGTTGTGGTCGCATCCTCTACTGGGGAGGGGAGGAGCAGGATGGGGAGGAGTGAGGAGGAGTTCGTCCGGGGTCTGATCGACGGGCTGACGTGGAAGGACTCTGCGGTTGAATCGGGGTTTCCACCTGAGAAGGCCAAGGCATTTCTTGAGAGCATAGCGCGCTTCGCCGGATCGGCGAACGCGGATATCGAATTCGGTGTGCCCTCCGATACCAGCAAGGATACGTGCGCGAATCACCATGAGGAGTTGGTGGTGCACACGGATGGGGCGTCACTTGGGAACCCGGGTCCCTCAGGTGCCGGTGCGGTAGTCACGACTCCTGACGGAGTGAAAGTGGCGTCTGTTCACGAGCACCTTGGCCACGCTACGAACAACCGAGCTGAGTACGAGGCCGTCCGGCTCGGACTTGAGACGGCGCTGACATACGGGGCGAGACGTGTCACTCTGAGAATGGACAGCGAACTCGTCGCCAGGCAGCTGACAGGCCGATACAAGGTGAAAAACCGAGATCTGATGAACGCGTTCTTCGAGGTCAAGGCACTCATAGCCAAATTCGATGACGTCAAGATCGAATCGATTCCCCGTGAGCAGAACGGGGAGGCCGACAAGCTTGCGAGTATGGGCGCCAGAGATATCGGGAAGAGCGGTTGACCCCAAGAGCGGGAGACAGCGATACGAACGAGGGAGCGCCTTGTGCATCCCGTGGACGAGTGCTAGATTGGGGTATGTTGGTTCTGGGCGTGCCATCGTGCACTGGGTACGGAAAGAGAGGCCGCAGTAGGACAGGCGATCGCGGGTGGGCCTGCAATTCGCCCGCTCGAGGAAAGTCCGAGCTCCATAGGGCAGAGTGCTGGGTAACACCCAGTGGGAGCGATCCTAAGGAACGTGCCACAGAAAGGGAAACCGCCTAAGGAGCCTTGCGGTTCTACCGCAGGTTCCCGGCAAGGGTGAAAAGGTGAGGTAAGAGCTCACCAGTGTCCCCGGTGACGGGGACAGCTTGGTAAACCCCACTCGGAGCGAGATCAAGTAGGGGAGGATGAGGTGGTCCCGCCTCGCTAGAACTCCCGGGTAGATTGCTAGAGATGACGGGTAATCGTCGTCCCAGATGAATGATCGCCACGGAAGGTTTGCCTTCCGACAGAACTCGGCTTATGACCTGCTGCGACCTCATTGTTCCTCTCAGTACCGTACTGCCGGAAGACGTGACCGGAGCCCAGGAGAGCGCGTGAGACGGAGATGGAAACTCCCAGATCCAACTGAGGCCCGGCATATCGAGAAGCTGGCGAAGGCTCTGGACGTTCCGGAAGCATTCGCCGCCGTTCTCACAAATCGTGGGGTCACGACCACGGACGCAGCAGCTTTGTTCCTGAACCCCGACCGTTCCCAACTCTACGACCCCTTTCTTCTTCCCGACATCGAGCCTGCCCTCGACAGACTGCGCAAGGCCGTCGACAAGCGCGAACGGGTCTTCATCTGCGGCGACTATGATGTCGACGGCATAACCTCCACCGTGCTGATGAAGCGTTGTCTCAAAGCGGCCGGGGTAGATGTCGGATTCTACATCCCCAACCGTCTCAACGAGGGATACGGTCTTTCCGAACGCGGTGTCGTCATTGCCAAGGAATCGGGCGCCGGGCTCATCGTTACGGTCGACAGCGGCGTGACCGGTCACGAGCAGATAGACGTTGCCAGCAAGCTCGGCGTTGACATCATTGTTACAGACCATCACGAGCCGCAGGAGACGCTCCCTAACGCACTGGCAGTGGTGGACCCGAAGCGGAAGGACTCCCGCTACCCGTACAAGGATCTGGCAGGTGTGGGTGTGGCATTCAAAGT
>JAUWBY010000120.1 GCA_030609605.1 Candidatus Eiseniibacteriota bacterium | reverse complement strand
GAGGATATCCCGGGTGGATACAGTTCTCCCGGAGATGTGGTGACGGCTTCTTTCAGCGGTTACGGCCCGACCGATGACGGGCGCATCAAGCCCGACCTCGTAGCCAACGGCACAGGCCTCTACTCGTGCACGGACAGCGGTAATTCTTCATACGCGTCGTACAGCGGAACGTCGATGAGTGCCCCCAATCTCGCGGGAGCGCTCAACCTGCTCGTTCGCCACTACGAGGACACGCACTCGGACGAGACACCATTGGCTTCAACAATGAAGGCCGTCCTGGTCCAGACCGCGGACGAGGCCGGTTCGTACAACGGCCCCGACTTCAAGCATGGCTGGGGGCTTCTCAACACTCAGACGGCTGCGGAGCTCATCTCCGATGATGGCGCAGGGACGGAACTCGTGATCGAAGGCTCCCTCTCTGATGGTGACTCGGATGTCTACTACATCGAGGCCGACGGCCTTACGGCCATTCGCGTGACGCTGGCGTGGACCGACCCTCCCGGCACGCCTGCAGCCCCGGCACTCGACCCGCCCGACGCGATGCTCGTGAACGATCTCGACGTCAGACTTCAGACCTACCCCACTCTGGACACGTACCAGCCGTACCTTCTCGACCCGGCGAACCCCGACAATCCTCCGGGGACCGGCGACAATACCAGAGACATTACAGAACAGATCTTCCTAGACAGCTACACCGGCGGTGAGTTCCGTGTGATCGTGTCCCACAAGGGCACGCTTGCGAGTGCGCAGAGCTATTCACTCGTCTCGACGCACGAGCTCAACAGTGAACCGTCCGGGATCGATTCCGACCTTCCGCTGGGCGGCAGCAGGATTCTCGGCATCTCCCCCAACCCGTTCAATCCGAGGACCATGGTGGCCTTCCAGCTTGGGCAGCCATCACCTGTAGACATCGTCGTATACGATGCCGCCGGCCGCGTCGTTAGAACGCTCCTCAGGGCCGGCGAGCTGGCTCCCGGAGATCACGAAGTTGCGTGGGATGGAACCGATGCCACAGGCAAGAGCGTGGCTTCCGGCGTCTACTTCTGCAAGCTTCAGGCTGGCGGGTATACTGATGTCAGTAGGATGGTTCTTTTGAAGTAACTCGAGGACGTCCTGGGTGCGCCCTAAGTCACGCCTTCAGTCGCTCAGGTTAGTCACTGCAATGTAGAGAGAGCCCCGGTGCGCAAGCGCTGGGGCTCACTCGATTCCGAGCAGTCTCACAAGGACATCGTTGACGATGACAGGATCTGCCTTCCCGCCTGAGCGTTTCATCACCTGTCCAACAAGGAACCGGAGAAGCTTCCCTTCACCCGCTCTCAAGCGCTCGACCTCAGCGGGGTGTAGGAAGAGCACATCCGCGACGAGGGTTTCGATGGCGGCGGAATCAGTCACCTGGGTAAGATCGAGCCGTTCCAGCAACTCCTCCACAGACTCGGACGAGTCGATGGCCGCCACCAGAAGACGCTTCGCAGCCGGCTCGTTCACGGTCCCACGCACCCTCGCAGCGATAACCAACGCAAGGCGCGCGGCAGGCAGGCGAGACAGCGCCAGTGTCTCGAGATCCACTCCGCTTTCGTTGACCCACGCTCCGACCATTACCGTCACCCAGTTGGCAGTGACCTCCGCCAGTTCGGGGAGCCGCCCCGGATTGATGTCCTCCATCTCCGAGAACACCACCGACATTTTCTCACGAGTCTTGAAGGGAACCGCGAGAAGCCTGGCGGCCGGGTCCACGATGCGATCGGGCACCTCACCGAGCGCATGGAGCAGGTTCGCAAGAGTGTCCTCGAAGTATGTAGCCATGGCCGGTTCTGCCGTGAGCACACGCGCCGTGTACTCCCTCAGCCCGTACCACTTGCGAAGCCTGAGAGCGTGCTCGTCAGGCAGCTCCGGCATGTATCGGCGCACACGATCGATCCAATCGTCCCCTATAACCAGGTCGCCGAGATCCGGCTCCGGGAAGTAGCGGTAGTCGCAAGCCTTCTCCTTGGAACGCATCGGCAGCGCGCGCTCAGCGCGCTCGTCCCAGAGGAGCGTCTCGTGCTCAACTGCCCCGCCCGCATCCAGAATCCGGCGCTGACGCTCGATCTCGAACGATAAGGCCTTTCCAACAGCTTTGAACGAGTTCAGGTTCTTGATCTCGCACGGTGTTCCAAGCGAACCATCGCCGGCGTTCCTGATCGAGACGTTCGTGTCGAACCGCACGTTACCCTGATGAAGCTCGCCCGCGGTGACTCCGAGATAGATAAGAATCTGGTGGACCTTCCTGAGATAGGCATCCGCCTCCTCGGGACTCGATATGTCAGGGTCGCTCACGATCTCCACGAGCGGAACGCCGCACCTGTTCATGTCCACGAGACCAGCCGCACTGGAGCCATGGGCTCCGCTGGAGACAGATGTACCGCCGGAGTCGCACGATTTACCGGAGCCACACACTCCGTCGATGTGCAACGTGTGTACGGTTTTCCCTGCGTCCTCCTCAATGTGGATTCCCCGAATGCGGATGCGTTTCTTCGTTCCCTCGACATCCAGCTCTACGTGTCCACCTGAGGCGAGCGTCGTCCAGTGCTGCGTTATCTGATAGCCCTTCGGCAAGTCGGGATAGAAGTAATTCTTCCTCGAGAAGGACGAGCGTGTAGTGATATCGGATCCCAATGCGAGCGCCACGCGCATACCCAGCTCAACGGCCTCACGGTTCAGGACCGGAAGCGCCCCGGGGAGACCGAGACAGACCGGACAGACCCGGCTGTTCGGCCTTCCACCGGGCTCGTTCGCGCACGCGCAGAAGATCTTGGTCGCAGTAGCCAGCTGCGCGTGAATCTCAAACCCGATGGCCACATCATTCGTCACCCGCATTGTCCCATCCCATTCACGTCCGGAGCGCGCAAACGAAGATCCAACGCTGCCTCGTACTCGCGCGCGATGCGGAACATTGTCGGCTCCACGAACCTGTCTACCGTGATCTGCAGACCGATAGGAAGACCGGCGCCACTGAGCCCACACGGCATGGAGAGAGCCGCGATGCCCGCGAGATTCGCCGGGACGGTGAAGATGTCGGAGAGGTACATCGCGAGCGGATCATCCACATGCTCACCCAGACGGAACGCCGGAGTGGGTGAGGTCGGTGTCAGGATAGCGTCGAAGCGCTCGAACGCACGGGTGAAATCGTCGACGATCAGGGACCGGACCCGCTGCGCCCGCAGGTAGTAGTCGTCGTAGTACCCGGCGGCAAGCGCGTAGGTTCCGAGCATGATCCGGCGCTTCACCTCCGGCCCGAAGCCTTCGCTTCTAGTCTTCGCGATGATCTCGTCGAGTTCCCCAACCCCGCTCGCGCGATGGCCGTACTTGACTCCATCGTATCGAGCCAGGTTTGACGATGCCTCCGCATCAGCGATAAGGTAGTAGGATGCTATTGCGTACTTGCTGTGCTCGAGCGACAACGTGTCCACATCGGCGCCCAGTGAACGCATCGCATCGGCGGCGCCCTGCACCGCCTCTGCAATCTCTCGATCGACGCCTTCTCCGATCGATTCTTGTGGAATGCCGATGCGCACTCCGCGCAGATCCCCAGTCACCGGGCTGGTGTACTGCTGCACGTCGACATCCGACGCCGTGGCGTCTCGATGATCAGATCCGGAAATCGCGGTGAGGAACTCGGCAGCGCCCTCTACGTCTCGCGACATCGTCCCTATCTGATCGAAGGATGAGGCGAACGCTACGAGGCCGTAGCGGGAGACGCGACCGTAGCTCGGTTTCACACCCACGATCCCGCAGAATCCGGCCGGCTGTCGCACCGATCCTCCGGTGTCGGTCCCGAGAGCCAGCACAGCCTCACCGGCTGCAACCGCCGCGGCGGAGCCGCCGCTCGAGCCACCCGGCACGCGATTGGAATCCCAGGGGTTTCTGACGGGCCCATAGGCTGAGTTCTCGTTCGACGAACCCATTGCGAACTCGTCGAGATTCGTCTTTCCCACGACTATCGCGCCCGCATTCCGGAGCCGCTCGACAGCCGTCGCGTCGTAGGGTGGATCGTACCCGGCCAGAATCCGGGACGCGCACGTGGTCCCGAGCCCCCGGGTCGAGATGTTGTCCTTCACAGCCACCGGAATCCCTGCCAGGGGACCAAGCTTCCCACCACGCACTCGGACCGCGTCTATCTCGTCGGCCTCAGCCAGCGCATTCTCCCTGTCGCGGACGCGAATGAAGGCGTTGAGTGAGCTATCGACGCTCTCAATCCTGTCGAGCGCCGATTCGACCAGGTCATGCGCCGAGAACGTCCCAGTCGAAAGGCCGTGGCGGATTTCGCTGAATGTCAGTTCGTGGAGTTTCATGGGCCTCGTGTGCGTGTGCCGCCCTTTGATGCAGATGCCGCCCGCGGACCTCAGTCTTTCGGCAGGAACGCGGGGACGCGAAAGAGATCTCCGTGCCGATCGGGTGCGTTGGAGAGAGCATCATCGGGAGTGAGCATCTCCCCAACGCAATCCTCTCGGAAAACGTTGTCACATCGAAGCAGAGAGAAGGCGGGTTCCACGCCATCGAGAGTCACTCTCGACAGATGCGCCATGTAGTCGAGGATGGCCTTCATCTCACCGGTCAGCACCCTGAGCTCGTCATCAGAGAACGAGAGCCTCGCGAGCGCTGCGATCTGCCGTGTATCATCAGTCCTTACCGACACTGTCGTGACCCCCAACGTCAGTCACCTACCAGCTCCAGTTTGCCGTACCTTAGCATGATCCGCTTCTCTATTCCAGACTCCCCGTCACCGAACCGGACGCGCACAATAGCATCGCCGGACGTGCCCGCGATCTCCAGCACGACTCCCTCACCCCAGGTTGCGTGACGGACTCGCGTTCCAGCTCTAAGCTCGGTCCTCTCCTGGGACATGCCCTCATAATCCGGGAAGACATCCCCGCGCGGCGCTTGAGCGCCTGAACGCGGCGGCGTAGCGCCTGACGAACAACGTGAACTGCTGGGTCTCGCCGCGCGACGGCCGCCCAATTGCGCCTGGCCGAACGATCCCGCGCCCCGCCGGGGCTTGGGGCCGATCGAGACCGCTTCGATATGCTCGGAGCCGATCTCGCGGAGAAAGCGTGATGCCGACCGAAGGTCCATCGTGCTTCCACGCCGGCGTGTGTCGGCCACGAACAGATGAAGTTCGTCCTTGGCACGCGTCATCCCAACATAGAACAGACGCCGTTCCTCTTCCATCTCATCATCATCGTCGTACGCAGATTCATGGGGAAGCAACCCGTCCTCCAGACCAGGTATCATGACGATCGTGAACTCGAGCCCCTTCGCACCGTGGAGGGTCATCAGCGAGACCGCATTGGCCCCATCTTCCCACTGGTCGATGTTGGCCACAAGTGCGACCTGCTCCAGAAATCCGGCCAGTGTGCCCTCTCCGCTCAACTCGATGAACTCGCTTGATGCGGAGACCAGTTCCTCAAGGTTGGCCAGCCGCTGTGCCGATTCCTCGCTGCGCCTGCCCTCCAGCCATGCAACATATCCCGACTCGTCGAGCAGATCATCGATCAGCTCATTGACGGGAGCAGTACTTGCCCTCTCTCTCAATCTGCTCAGCATCGCTTCCAGCGACACCATTCCGTCCCTGGCTGCGGCCGGGATACCAACGACCTCACCGGCCCTCCCGAGCGCATCATGGAGACTTATCCCCTCGCCCTCCGCGAACTGCTCAAGCCTCTCGACGCTCTTCTCACCAGCGCGTCGGGGAGGAACGTTGATGATTCTCTTCAGGCTGACCCCATCGGCGGGATTGATGACGACGCGAAGGTACGCCAGCACGTCCTTCACCTCCGCCCGCTCGTAGAATCTTACCCCGCCTATGATGTCATACGCGATCCCCGCTCTGCGCAGGCTGTCCTCGATCACCCTCGACTGCGCGTGTGTCCGGTAGAGCACGGCGAAGTCCCGGTAGACCAGCTCGCGTCCGCTCATCAGTACCAGGATGGTGTCCCTGATGGCATCGGCCTCCTGGTACTCGTTCGACACTCGTGTGAGCCGAACTGGAGCGCCTTCTTCGCGCTCGGTCCAGAGCTTCTTCTCCTTGCGCCGCTCGTTGTTGCTCACGACATCGTGAGCCGCGGCGAGTATGCGTCCCGTAGAACGGTAGTTCTGCTCAAGCCTGAGAACAACGGCGTCCGGGTGGTCCTTTTCGAAATCCAGGATGTTCGTGATATCCGCTCCGCGCCAGCCATAGATCGATTGGTCATCGTCTCCCACAACACAGACGTTCCGGTGACAGGATGAGAACATGTTGATGAGCTCGTACTGCGCGTGGCTCGTGTCCTGATACTCATCCACGAGGACGTGTTCGAAACGCGATGAGTAGCTGTTCCAGAGATCCTGGTTCCGTCGCAGGAGCCCAACGGCCTGCATGATCAGATCGTCGAAATCGAGAGCATTGTTCTTGATGAGCCCCTTTTCATACTCCGCATAGACCTTGGCGACGACCTGCTCGAACCTACCGCCGCCGCGTCGGCCATATCCGTCGGCAGTGAGAAGCTTGTCCTTCGCCTTCGAGATCTCCGACAGAATGGCCTTCGGGGCGAAGACGGTCGAAGAGATGCCGACACGAAGCATCGAGTCCTTGATGAGATCGAGCTGGTCGCTCGTGTCGTAGATGGAGAAATCGCGGGTCCACCAACCCCAGTCTGCCTCGGTCCGCAGTATCCGGGCGCATATGGAGTGGAAGGTCCCTATCCAGGCGCGCCCCATCTCTCCGCTGACAAGAGCGGCCACGCGCTTCTTCATCTCCTCGGCTGCTTTGTTGGTAAAGGTCACAGCCAGAATCCTGCGCGGGCTCACACCGCACTCGGCAATCAAGTATGCGATTCTGGACGTCAGTACGCGCGTCTTCCCGCTGCCGGCTCCGGCAAGCACGAGAAGCGGCCCGTCTCCGTGGCGGACCGCCTTCTGCTGTACCGAATTCAGACTGTCGATGTGCTTCTGAGTGGTCATGCCCCCCCCGCCCCCC
>JAUWBY010000096.1 GCA_030609605.1 Candidatus Eiseniibacteriota bacterium | reverse complement strand
ACATGGAAAAGGAGGCGGAAGGGCGACCCAAAGGGGGCAAAACACATGATCCAGGTATACATGGCTTCAAGACCTGCTCCATAGACACAGAGGACATTTATGCTCTGCAGTTAAGAGGACACTTTCGCTTTGCTACAACACTGGTTTCTGCCGGTATCCCATTGGCATGGAACCGCAGTCCGGCACGAAGACAGGCTCTCTCCGACGCGCGCTGCTCACTATGGGAGAAGCCCACCGGTCTCCGAGGATATCATGGCCGCAATAGCCGCTGCCGCCCAGTCCGCCTTGAGGATGCGCCGGCCGGCGCTCACGGGCCCGGCTCCGAAGCCTTTCAGGATCTCGACCTCATCCCCGGACAGCCCGCCCTCGGGACCAACGATCAGGATGATCGATCCGTGGTGACGTTGGCGCGGAGGGCCTACGGCCTCACGAGGAGCCTTCTCCCGTGCGCGTGCCTCCAAAGCATCCCCGAGACCGACGGCGCTCTCTTCCTCCCAGGCAATGAGCGCAAGGTCTGCCTCACGGACCATCGCCTCCAGCGCACCAACCTCGTGCGGCGGCTCGATGAGTGGAAGGAAGACGCCACGCGATTGCTTGACTGCGGCGGCGGCAATCCCGCGCCACCGCTCAAGCCTGGACTCAAGCGCGTCGGAAGGGATGCGCCCGATCGAACGCTCGGTGCTCAAGGGGACGATGCGTCCGACTCCAAGCTCCGAGCAACGCCGGACGACCTCGTCGAATGTGCGTCCCTTCAGGAGCGCCTGCGCAACCGTGAGTTCATTACCGTCCGACCGCAAGTGCTGTCGAGTCTCAATGACGTTCGCCCTCACCACTCCCCCGCCGGATTCGGCAACTGTCGCGAGCGCTTCCATCCCCTCGCCATCTATCACGCGGACCGTATCGCCGGCGTGCACGCGGAGTACATCAGCGGCATGGTGTCCCTCAGGACCGTCAATGATGATCTCGTTCCCCCCGATACTACCCGGAGGGAAGAGGAATGTAGTGAGTCTCCAGATCGAGCTGTTGTCGAGTTTCATGGCTGATCCTCGTAGATCCCTGGAATTAGATGCTTCGTCGTCGCGCGGCTCTCGATTTCCCGCTCTTGAGTCCCGTCTCAAGCTTCGAGGTCACTTCCTTCACAACATGAGGAGCCAGAACCTCACGCTCAGACTTGACGTAGGCGGCGACGCGCTTCGGATGTGTTTTGGCCATCCCCCTCAGCGCCCAGGAAACGCCCTTGGTCATCATGGCGTCCCGCTCCTCCTTCACGACATCAATGAGTTCGAAAGCCAGGTTGGAGGCCGCGGGATCGTCGCTTCTCCGGTTCAGAGGAACCGTGGCCACCAATGCGAGCCGGCGGCTCCACATGTCGCTATCGGTGATGAGAGTCCGGAGATGATCCAGACGAGCCTCCCGGTTCGCCGCGACCCAGGGAGACAGCACCCACATGGCCAGTCCGTCGCCCACCTCCCAGTTGTCCACCTTCCGCCGCCAGCGGTCGAAGTCCCTCCACGCTAGATCCGGGATCCAGCGCCTGTAGCGACTGAGGATGTATACGGCGAGCAGGCGTTCCTCGCGCGACTCCCCGTTCCAGAGCATCTCGAAAAGCTCCATCACATCGTCGCGGTTCGCAGCCTTGTGTGCGCGCTGCCAATCGGAGGCCGTCTGTCTGAGCACCGGCACTCGCACACCGAGAATCCTGAGGCCCGTTGGGACAACATTGCCCATCGCCTTCTGATACTTCGCATCGACGTGCTTCCCGACATCCTCAAGCAACGCCCGCTTCTCGGTTCTCACATTCATAGCGCCCTCAGGATAGCTTCACTCTCATGAACCTATAGGTCAGGTATCCGACACCACAAGCGAAAACGAGAGCGATCGCCGTTCCGTACGCCAGTCCCACCCACGCGTAGGTGTACCTCACCGTCATCGTGTAGAGAGAGACATTCACCATTGCGCTGACCATGATGGCCTTCCCCATCGCCCGGGAGAAGTCGACGCCTCCCGCTTGATAGGTGATCACGAGCGTCGAGATGAACATCATCGGGAATACGGCGAAGACGCCGCCGTAGACGGGACCGCCGAGCTTGCCCAAGAGAACAGCGAATGAGATGAGAGCCCCGCCGAAGAGAGCCCTGAACGCGATCTGGGCGTGCGAATACGCCACTCTCACTCCGGGACGGGAGGGGATCGTCATCAGTTTCTCAACAACCAGGTAGCAGGCAGGGACGACAAGGGCCCATCCGGTGACTGAGATCCAAAAATGTTGAATGTCGAGCGCCAGCAGAAGAGTTGCCTGAAGAAACCAGATGACGAGCGCGCTCGCAAGCGCCACAGCGAGGCCGCGGCGCGCCAGGAAAAGGTAGACGATCATGAAAACGCCGTTCAGGGACATCGCGAGAGGCATGGTCGTGGTCGCCTGGGCCGCGGCAAACGGTGTCTGGGTAAGACCGATGAAGAGGAGCGCAACGGCCACGGTCGACGGGAACCCGGCGATGACACCGCCGACCTTGCTACCGTATCGCTCGGCAACAACTGTGCTCAGAGTGACCCAGGCACTTCCGACGATGAAACTGAGGCCCAGCTTGTACCAGAATGTCGAGTCCATGCGCAGGAGACTCCGTGCCAGATGAGTTAGCCGGAAGGAGGGTGGCTCCCCGCGGCGCACGACGGAACGGTGAAGCGGCTACTTCGACTCGTGGTAGCTCTCGACTATCGCGCGCACCTCATCAATCTCAAACCCGTGTGCACGGCGGAGTCTGCCCAGTCGCTCGTCGACCGACACGCCCGAAGACAGCCTGAGTTCCTGGAGGATGTGCGTCGCCGGGACACCGGTGAGTTCCTCGATATCTCTCAACGTCATGGAGCCATGGATATCGTGCTCGTTGCTCGCGCCGTGGGTATCGTGCTCGACGTCAGCGCCTTCCGTGCGATCCGGCTCGATGTCTGCGGCCTCCGCGCGATCCCCCTCGACGTCTGCGGCCTCCGTATGAGTCCGCTCGATCTCTGAGACTTCCGCTTGAGCCCGCTCCGATCGCCCCCTGTGAGGCGCTTCGCCGGTCTCTTCGACAGGTGCAAGAAGTGGAATCGCCGCCAGCGCCAGGACCACGACCGTCGCGATCACCGCCAACCATATGCGGCTTCCGGCCCGGCTCTCCAGGCTTCCTCGTGTCACTGAGACGATCCACCCCCAGTGAAGAACGATGTGAACGATGACCACCACAAGGAACATGACGCCCAGCCAGAAGTGGATGGACCCCCACACGTGGCGATCCATACCCCACACCGCGAGGGTGTAACCCGAACCGGCCGGGAGCACGAACCGCATGATCGCACCTGTGGAGATCAGGAATGCCATCGCGACAAACCCTATCGCGTCAATGATGTAGTTGAGCGTGTTGCGCTTCACGAGGGTTCTCCTTCCTCTGCTATGCCGGCGGTTCCTCACCTGCCTCAAGCGGTTTCAGCGGGTGGATCATCTCATAGATATCGGGATGCGCTTGTATGAAGTCCCAGATATCATCGGGGCTCGCGGCTCCGGGCGCCACACCGAAATGCTTTCCGGCCTTCTTGAAAGCGTCCGCCACAAGCCACGAGCAGATCGGATAGCGCTCGCTTCTGGCCATGCGTCGGAAGACGTATGCGCCAAGGAGCACCCAGTCTAGAAAGTGGGCAACGGCCTTGAAGTAGCCGTACGATTTCCCCACCTGTCTGAGAGCCTCATTCGCAATGAGATCTATCTGCTCGTCCGTGAGGTTCATCGGGCGATAGATCGCCACAGAGTCAGTGCTTGGCGGACCGTACTTCGCCCAGAGGCCGTGGCGCTTCACCGTACTCACGGCCTCCACCATATCGACGTCCGTCAGAGGACCATCCTCCACGATCAGACCGACGTGGTTGACCTGCGTACGGCTCTCGCCGACCGTGCGCGTGACAAAACGGATCGCCCCACCCAGCCAGCTCGTGCCTCGGGCGAGAAATATGTCGGCGCGTCTGAGTGTGATTGACATGGGTGCTTCCTGTGCTGGCTTTCGGCGATGGTGGCGGCCATCTCAAGTCTGCGTCAAGACATGTGAATTATGTTCTCCGAAGTTACCGCGCCGGCCGCCTCGGCCCGGGCACCTTCTTTTTCTGGATGTCGTCCAGCTTCTTGAGGAGTTTCTTCTCGTCGGACGAGGGCCGCTTCGGGACCCAGACGACGACGCTCACGAACTGGTCGCCGGTTCCGAAGCCGTGATGATGGGGTATCCCCTTGCCGCGCATCTTGAGGAGCTGGCCGGACTGGGTGCCGGCCGGGATCTTGAGGCGCGCCTTGCCGTCGAGGGTGGGAACCTCGGCGCTGCCGCCGAGAGCCGCCGTCCCAATCGACACCGGCAGCTCAAGGAGCACGTTGTCACCGTGACGCTCGAAGATCTTGTGCGGAAGCTCCTCAAGAACCACGATGAGGCGGCCGGAAGGTCCGCCCCGCGGACCGGCATTGCCGGCCCCATTGATCGGGATGTAGTTTCCGGTCGATACGCCAACCGGGACCTTTATCTCAACGGTCTCCTTCGCCCTGACGAGCCCCTTCCCCACACACCGTGGGCACGGATTGTCTATGACCTGACCAGTACCTCTGCAGGTCGGACAGGGCGAGGTCGTCATGAATGTCCCGAGCATCCCCATCGAGCGCTGGGTCCGCACTTGCCCGGCGCCATGACAGGTCGAGCAGGTCTTCGGACTGGTGCCGGGCTTGGCGCCCGACCCGTGGCACTCCTTGCAGTGAACGAGTCTGGAGACCTTGATCTTCTTCTTGACGCCGCTCGCTATCTCTTCGAGCGTCAGTCTCAACCTGATCCGGACATCGGAACCACGCTGGGGGCCGTTGCGCGTTTGCCCCCCAAACCCGAAGAGATCGCTCAGGCCGCCTCCACCACCGCCCCCGAAGCTCCTCATGAACGCGTTCAAGGCATCGTTAAGATCCATGTGAGAGAAGCCTGCTCCTCCAAACCCACCGCCGGGACCGCCCTGACCGAACGCGGCTGAACCGAACTGGTCATACTGCGCACGCTTCTCGCTGTCTCCCAAGACCGTGTGGGCTTCCGCGACCTCCTTGAACTTCTCCTCAGCGGCTGGATCGTCTGGGTTCTTGTCCGGATGGTACTTGAAAGCAAGGTCCCGGTAAGCCTTGTAGATGTCATCGTCGGACGCATCTCGGCCCACGCCCAGAACCTCGTAGTAGTCTCGGGAACCTGCCATCAATCACCTCTCGGATCACTATGACGAGAGAATCCGGACACGGGGCCGTTACTAATAGCCAACCCCGAGCCCGATTCATCTGTCTTCAACACCCATCACCCTAGTCGTCAACAACCTCGTAGTCTGCGTCGACGACGTTGTCATCAGTGCCGCCCGCATCGGGGCCGCCCTGGGCGCCCGGGCCACCGGCCTCAGGACCCGCTCCAGCAGCCGCCTGCTGTGCGGCGGTCGCTTCAGTGTACATTTTCTCGGCCAGCTTGTGCGAGGCCGTGTTCAGTGCTTCCATGTCGCGCTCGACAGCGTCAGCATCTCCCCCTTCGAGCGTCTTCCTGAGGGTGGCGATCGCCTCTTCAATAGCCGACTTCTCGGAGTCGTCGAGCGCATCGCCGTGTTCCTTCAGAGACTTCTCGGTCGAGTAGATGAGAGCGTCCGCCCGGTTCCGCAGCTCGACCTCCTTGCGCTTCGCCTCGTCCTCGGCTGCGTGCACATCGGCGTCTTTCACCATCTTGTCGATCTCTTCCTCAGACAGACTGCTCGAAACCTCGATCTTTATCTTCTGCTCCTTGCCCGTTCCGAGATCTTTCGCCGAGACGTGGACGATGCCGTCCTTGTCTATGTCGAACCTCACCTCGATCTGCGGCACGCCCCGGGGCGCCGGCGGAATGCCGACCAGGTCGAACCGACCGAGCGTGCGATTCTGCGCCGCCCCCGCCCGCTCTCCCTGGAGCACGTTGATCGAGACGGCCGGCTGGTTGTCCGCAGCCGTCGAGAATATCTGGCTCTTCTTGGTCGGGATCGTCGTATTCCGCTCGATGAGGGGCGTCATGACGGCGCCCAGCGTCTCGATGCCGAGTGAGAGCGGCGTCACGTCGAGAAGGAGCACGTCCTTGACTCCAGCCTCGCCGGCCAGGATGGCGCCCTGGATCGCGGCGCCGACCGCAACAACCTCATCTGGGTTGACGCCCTTGTGGGGCTCCTTCCCGAAGAGCTTCTTCACGATCGCCTGCACGGCGGGGATCCTGGTCGAACCACCGACGAGCACGACTTCGTCTATCTCCGAGGCCTTGACCTTGGCATCGGCGAGCGCCTGCTTGCACGGCCCGATGGTCCGCTCGATGAGATCATCGATGAGTGACTCGAGCTTCGCACGCGTGAGCTTGAGCGTGAGATGCTTCGGTCCGGATGCATCCGCCGTGATGAACGGCAGGTTGATGTCGGTCTCGAGCGTAGTCGAAAGCTCGGTCTTGGCCTTCTCCGCAGCTTCCTTGAGGCGCTGGAGAGCCATCGCATCTTGCTTGAGATCGATCCCGTTGTCCTTCTTGAACTCGTCGGCGATCCAGTCGATGATGCGGCGGTCGAGGTTGTCACCACCAAGGTGAGTGTCGCCGCTTGTCGCGAGGACATTCATACGGTTCTCGTCTATCCTCAGGATCGAGATGTCGAATGTTCCGCCGCCGAAATCGTAGACGGCGATCTTCTCCTGCTTCTTCTTGTCGACGCCGTACGCCAGCGACGCTGCCGTCGGCTCGTTGATGATCCTCAGGACGTCAAGTCCCGCGACTTTGCCGGCGTCTTTCGTCGCCTGGCGCTGCGCATCGTTGAAATAGGCAGGCACCGTGATGACTGCCTTCTCCACCTTCTCACCGAGATGCTGCTCTGCTGCGTTCTTCATTGCCTGGAGAATCATGGCTGAGATCTCGGGTGGCGCGTACTCGGTTCCGCGCGCCTCGATCTTCGCCGCCCCGCTCGAGTCCTTCACGACCTTGAACGGAACGAGACGAATCTCCTCAGCCACTTCGTCGAATTTACGGCCCATGAACCGCTTGATCGAGGAGATCGTATTCTCCGGGTTCGTGATGGCCTGACGCTTCGCAACCTGGCCCACCAGGCGCTCTCCCGTTTTCGTGAATGCTACGACCGACGGCGTGGTCCGCCCACCCTCAGGGTTGGCGATCACGACCGGCTCCCCACCTTCCATTACGGCAACGCAGGAGTTCGTTGTACCCAAGTCGATCCCGATGACTTTGCTCATACTCGCCTTCCTTCCTATTTCGCGACTACCACGCGTGCGGGCCTCAGAAGCCTGTCGCCCAGCATATAGCCCTTCTGCATTTCCTGTACGATCTGGTTCGTCTTGTGTCTGTCCGACTCCACGTGGCCCACTGCCTCGTGGAGGTTCGGGTCGAAATCGCATCCTTCCGCCTCTACCGATGTGACACCGATCTTCTCAAGCACATCAATGAAGTGTCTCAAGATGAGTTCTACACCGTCTCGGAAAGCGTCCCCGCTTACGGAGCTGTTCGCGTCCCCGGCGTCGGGGCCGTTCGCGTCTTCGCTTGCGACGCCGTCACCGTAGATCGCACGCTCGAAGTTGTCGACGACCTCCAGAATCGGGATGAGCATTTCCTCACGCACCGAACGGTCCCACTGAAGCCGCTCGCGCTGCACTCTCCTCTTGTGGTTGTCGAGATCCGCGAGCGCCCGCAGCCACTTGACGTTGAGCTCCGCAACCTCACCCTTGAGTACGTCGAGTTCGCTTCCACCCACATCGGCTTCCAGCGACCCGTCTTTCTGAGAGACCTTGGACTTCGGTGCGGTCTCCTCTGCGGACCCCGGTGCTGCCTTGGCCTTTTTGCTCTTCTTGCTCAAATTCTGTGCTTCCTCCACACGCCGCATAGCGCGGCTTATCGTCCCTCCGGCCATTGGCTCGAGGAGAAGAGATCATCCAGGAGCCTTGAGAACTGATCTACGACACCGACCAACCT
>JAUWBY010000164.1 GCA_030609605.1 Candidatus Eiseniibacteriota bacterium | reverse complement strand
GAGAACATGGTGGCGTTTGAGAACTGCGACCTCCCCGGCGTCTACGGCGCGGGAGCCGTTCAGACTCTGATGAACGTGCATGGAGTTGTTCCCGGCAAGCGTGTGCTCATGGTGGGAGCCGGAAACATCGGCCTGATTGTCGCGTATCAGTTGTTGCAGGCCGGAGTCGACGTCGCAGCCGTCATCGACGCCGCGCCCGAGGTAGGCGGCTATCACGTGCACGCTGCGAAGATACGAAGGGCGGGCGTGCCAATCCTGATATCGCACACAGTCCTCAGAGTCACGGGGCCGGACCGTGTGGAATCCGCAGAGATCTGCCGCGTGGACGATCATTGGCAGCCTGTGCCGGGATCCGAGCGCAAGCTCTCGGTGGATACCGTGTGTCTCGCAGTGGGCCTGACGCCGAACTGCGAATTGGCCTTTCAGATGGGATGCCGGCAGACTTACATGCCCGAACTTGGCGGCCCGGTGGTGATCCACGGTCCAGATCTTGAAACCAGCATCTCGGGCGTCTTCATAGCCGGCGATGCATCGGGTGTCGAAGAGGCCTCGACCGCCATGATAGAGGGACGCCTCGCCGGACTGGCCGCCACCGAGTGGCTGGGCGCGGAGTTCGATACGGATGAACTGGCGCGCCTGAGAGCTGAGGCGGCAGAGAGTCTGGGGGCGCTCCGAGCAGGTCCGTTCGGCGCCAAGGCACGTGAGGGCAAGGAGAAGATGTTCTCCTCTATGAACGAGGACAAGGTGGACTCCAAGTGAATCATCGACGGAACGGCATACTGAGGGACGAAGAACTGAATCGCCATTTGCCCCCGCCCGCGAGACTTGCCGCGGGGCCGGTTGTCGTTATCGAATGCGTGGAGAATATCCCGTGCAATCCCTGCGTCCAGGCATGCCCAAGAGACGCCATCATCATAGAAGGGGACATCAATAACACGCCCACGGTCGACTACGACAGGTGCAACGGCTGCGGGCTGTGCATCAGCGCGTGTCCTGGCCTCGCCATCTTCGTCGTTGACGCGGGTCGAACCGATGGTGTCGGGGTTGTCGTCCTGCCGTACGAGTACTTGCCGCTCCCCGCAAAGAGTGAGATCGTTTCGGCCATCGACAGGGAGGGCAACATTGTCTGCGACGCGCTCGTTGTTCGCGTGGCCGATTCGAAAGCGTTCGACAGAACGCCTCTCGTGTCGATCGAGGTTCCGCAGGAATACGTGATGATCGTGAGACACTTCAGATGCAAGGGTGGACGGGATTGAAGGACGACGTGATCATATGCAGGTGTGAGGACGTCACCTACGGCGAGATTGTCGAGGCCATCGACTCGGGCCTTACGACACTGGACCAACTCAAGCGGGTTCTCCGGACAGGAATGGGACCATGCCAAGGCAGGACGTGCTCGCGTCTCATCTCTCGAATCATCACGGAGAGGATCGGTGGAGAAATCGCCGACATGAAGTTCCTTCTTGACCGACCGCCGACGATGCCAGTGGAGATCGGCATTCTCGCCGGCGAGAACGACGAGGAATAGCAAGAGACGTCATGAAGACCAACGCTGACTGCGTGATCATAGGTGGCGGCGTCATCGGTGCCGCTGTCGCGTACTACCTCGCCAAGGGCGGGATGACGAATTGCGTCCTGCTGGAGTCGGAGTATCTGTCCAGCGGGGCGACGGGCAGGTGTGGAGGCGGGATCCGACAGCAGTGGAGCACTGAACCGAATGCGCAGCTTGCTATGGACAGTGTGCGCATCTTCAAGACACTCGAGGAGGAACTGGACGCTGACATCGAGTTCCTGCAGGGAGGCTACCTCGTCCTTGCCTACACGGACGAGGACGTGGAGCAGTTCCACGACAATTTCAGACTCCAGCGCGCACTCGGACTCGACGTGGAGATCCTCCAGCCTGAGGAGATAGCAACTCGTGTTGTGAGACAGCTGAATACGGACGGCGTTCGAATGGCGACCTACTGTCCCTCGGACGCGAGCGCGAACCCGTTCCTCACAACGAAGGCGTACGCGGAGGCCGCCTCGAGACTCGGCGTTGAGATTGAGCTCTTCACTCCGGTGACTCGCATTCTCCGTGACGGGAACCGAATCGTCGGTGTCGAGACCGAGCGGGGGATCATCAACACACCTCGTGTCGTGAACGCGGCAGGAAGCCACAGCGTGCTGCTGGCCCGAACCATCGACGTGGAGATTCCGATAACTCCCTATCGCCGGGAGATCCTCGTAACGGAGCCGCTCGAGCGTTTCCTCGATCCGATGATAATCTCATTCAGTTTCGGCATCTACTTCCGCCAGGTGAAACACGGATCCGTGATAGGTGGATTCGCCTACCCGGATGAGGAGCCCGGATTCAACGAGGAATCGAGTGTGGATTTCCTGACGATGATGTCGCGCAAGCTGAGCTTTCTCATGCCGGCGCTCAAGCACGTGAAAGTGGTGCGCCAATGGGCGGGCCTCTATGATGTGACACCGGACGCGCAGCCAATCATTGGTGAGACCGATGGCGTCGACGGGTTCTTCCAAGCAAGCGGCTTCAGCGGACATGGCTTCATGATCGCGCCGAGAGTTTCGTCGCTCCTCGCGCACCTTATCCTTGGACAGAAACCGGATCTGGATATCGACAGGTTGAACGTGAGGCGGTTCTCGGAAGGCGCCATCGACTTGGACCACTCGGTAGTGTGATCCGAGATGACGGCCCTGCTGCCCAGTCTGGACGATTCGGCGCGGCCGCTCCTCCGGTAGTAGCAACCAGCTACTCCTGAAGGAACTCCATCACCCATTGAGGTCTGGGCGGCAGCGAGCTATCGAGTTTCTTCAACCAGTCCTCGGTTGTGAGGGGCTTCCTCCCCACAGTCTTGAACTCGTAGAATGAGGAGATCACACCTCCGAAGAGCTGTCTGTCTTCTCCTCCCCCGACGCTGACGTAGATCAGATCGGGATCCCCCACGGCGACCTCGATAATCGTTCCCGTTCCGAAGTCATGGTAGACCGAAGCGATGAATGCCGCGCGCTCAACGGGGGCTCCCCGCTGCTCCTCGCGCTCAACTCCCCCAAGGAAACTCGGGTCGGATGCCTGATCCGGAGAGCCGCCTCGCACCGCGCCCAGTCGCGTGGTGGCCCCGACAGGAAGGACGCATGACTCTTCCAGAGAAACGAGAAACTCCCGGTAGGAACCCATTCTGACTGAGATGGAGTCGTCGAGCAGATAGCTCTCCCACAGCTTGTCTCCAAGATTGTCAAGAAGATCTCTGAGCCGGATGTATAGCTCCGGGTACGGCTCGACCACGAGACAGTGATCCTCCACCTCCGGTAGCGCGTCTCTGAGACTGAATGCCGGATCCAAGTGTCCTGCTGGCGCTCGCCGTATGTCCGCCCAAGCGGCTGCTGCCGTCGATAGCATCCTTGTCTCCCACGCGCGCGTCCTCGCGAAATCGGGGAGTTGCTTTCCCGACGGTTCAAAGAGCGCCGAAATCACATGGAGCCAGCTCCAGTACAGATCACTCGTCCAGCCTCCGTAGGTGATCTGCTCCAGCTCGAGCTCGAGCTCGCGGTACCCCAACCTGTAGATTTCCTGGTCAAACGCATCCTGCTCGTCGAGCACCGATCTCGCGGCCCTGGAACCTAGAAGCGCCATCAGGCTCAATGCGACTGAGGGCGCGTCCTCGGCTGCGCTTCCCAGTCTTCGGAAACCCTGTCTGTAGTGGAAGTCCCTCGGACACAGGAAGCGAAGGCCTCTCAGCTCATGCGTTTCGAAATGAGGCGGGGCAATCTCCCCCACTCGCTCCGCGAACCGCGCGACGAGTTCTTGGTCAGAAAGAATCTCGATGCCGAATTTCTCGCCAAAGACGTCGTCAGCGATCTCCATATAGTCAAGGACGGTCGGGTCGCCCGCTCCACCACGGAAGAAGAGCAACGGATCATAGACGAGGCTCCACAGCTCCAGCCAGTCGCCGGCCTCTTCCTCCAGAGCGCGCACGACGAGCAGTGCCTGAATCGTGAGACGGTAGTCCTCGATTCGGCCCTCGGGCAGAGCGAATGCCATTCTGCTGTACCACGTGACTGCCCTGTGAAATCTCTCGAGGCGCTCGCTCGAGGCGTAGTGGCCATCAGAAATGTAGTGCGAGTAGTCCTCGCCCGGCCCCGCCACACCATCGAGCGGTGTGGCACCCATGATGGGCGAGAACCCGACTACTGTACCTTCCTCGATCAGCGCGAGTTCTCTCTCAACAAGTCCGAGTGCCGTCTCGGATGGGAAGAACTCGGGGTCCAACAGGCTCAGACCGACCGAGAAGAACGCGACATTGAGCCGAGCCGCTTCTCTGACCGTTGAGTCCGTCGCGCGCAGATATTGGTCTCCACTCAACCGCACCATCTCCCGTGACAGCTCCTCGAGCCGTTCGTAGAGCTGGCCTTCCTCCAGTGTGAGAAGAACCTCATCGATGAACAGGCGCGTCGTTCGCAACACCACGTCGGCGGTGATGAACGGGTCCACACCTTGTTCACGCAGTATGCGGTAGCTCTGCGCGGGATTCGGCGCTTCGCCGGAGACGGCGACAAAGCTCTGCTCGGAGAGGACCCTCAGGCTCGAATCGGACAAGCCGGGGATATCGGCGGATTCGACGCGGCCAATCGCTGCGCCGCCTGTCACGTGAACGAACAGGCACACTACAGCAATCGCAATCGCAGCCGGGCGCGACAGACGCACGTGTCTGCTCCTTTCACCCGCTCGCTCCAAGTTGAGCGTGCGGATCATTTGCACGTTCTCCCTCAGGTCTCTCACGCGTTCCCGTGCGAGCCAACGATCGGAGTCGCTCTCGACCACCCGGTGAAGAACAGTGGACCCTGACTGTCTAGAGTGACAGCACGCCTTCCGACGTCGTCACCCAGAGCACACGTGGGTCACCGGAACCGGCCTTCTCGATCCGGTGAGGCACGCTGGCTCTGAACTGAATGCAGTCACCCGGCCCCAGTTGGTACTCATCGCCGCCGACTGTGACCTTGAGCTCTCCCGATTCGACGATGAGAATCTCCTCGCCCTCGTGCGGACGAGTCTGTAGCGGACCGGACTCGAAATCCTGCAGTTCCACCACGCGCAGTCGCCCCGCCGGTATCCCGGTAGTTAGGAAATCGACCTCAGCCACGGTCTTGTCGCCGTCCCTGATAACATGACGGGGCCGCTCGTGCTTGCGCACCACTGAAACGCTTGGTAGTTGTTCCTCTTCGACAAAGTAAGTCGCCGGCCTACCCAGAGCGTGCGCAATGCGCAGCAGCGCTCCGACCGTCGGCGACGTCCTTCCGCGCTCGATCTCTGATATGTGCGTGGGAGACATGCTGGAACCGTCTGCGACCTGCTTCAGGGTCATCCCCTTCGCCAGCCTCTCGAGTTTCACCCGCCGCCCCAGTTCTGCCTTGTCAAGCATGGTTCACCCCTCCCTGTCTCGGATCCTGCTCTAGCCTCACCCGCTCTCAGGGCAGAAGACAATCTCGTGGTCCCCGG
>JAUWBY010000209.1 GCA_030609605.1 Candidatus Eiseniibacteriota bacterium | reverse complement strand
GGCGGGTTCATCGTCGGTTTCGACCACGACGCGCCCACGGTCTTCCAGCGCCTGACTGCGTTCATACAGCAGAGCGGCATCGCAACAGCGATGGTCGGGATGCTTCAGGCCCCGGCGGGAACCAGGCTCTACGAACGTCTGAGCCGTGAGGGGCGCATCCGGGGCGAGATGTCGGGCGACAACGTGGACGGAACGACCAACATCGTCCCTGCGATGGGCATTGAGTCGCTGGAGCGGGGTTACAGAGACATGATGACCGAACTCTACTCGCCCAGGAACTACTACGCGCGACTCAGGACCTTCCTGCGGCAGTACAGACCTCGACCCGTCAGGTCGCGCCTGCGCTGCTGGCACATCGCGGCGTTCTTCCGCTCCATCTACTACCTGAGCATCGTTGGCCACGAGCGCTTCCGTTACCCTGGCCTTCTGCTCTGGACCATCTGCCGCAATCCCAAGGCGTTCCCCGCCGCGATCGTCCTCGCCATCTCAGGCTACCACCTCAGGCTTTGCCTCGCCTCCTCAGAGACCTAGGGGGCCTGCCAAGGGCAAACCGGATATCGCAACCGCGCAGGACAAGAGCCCGGTCCATTCGGACCGGGCTCTTCTTGAATGGCGGGGCCGACGAGACTTGAACTCGCGACCTCCGGCGTGACAGGCCGGCGTTCTAACCAAACTGAACTACGACCCCGCAAGGTCTTCGAACCATGAAGATATCAGCCGTATGACCCTCTGTCAACTCGAATCTGCCCGCCCGCAGGCAAAGCACGCGTACATCGTGACCCAACCGCCAAGGCGAGAAAGTTGCCCTAGTCCCAGTAGCCTGAGGGTGTGGCAATCCGGGTGCCGGGGTAGTAGTGCTTGAGTATCTGTTCGTACGAGAAGCCCCGGCGCGCCATCCCGAGCGCCCCATGCTGGCACATGCCGACGCCGTGACCGTACCCGCGACCCTCTGCCTGGGCGCGCGCCACCCGCCCGCCGCGCAGGGACACGTCAAAATCGAACCACGAACTCCAGAGGATCTTGTCAGAACCCGGCCTCCTCAGGAGCCAGCGCACGCGATCCCCATGGACTCTGTAGTCGCCGACATCGGTCTCAACTCTGAGCCATTTGATCCTGCCTGATGGCACTCGATCAGTGATCGTGAGATTTCGCACCTCGCCGATCGAACCTCGCACCGGTGTAGAAGCGACATCCGGAAGATAGCGGTGCACGAGATCGAGGATTTCATCTCCGTCCCATGTCGCACTCCATTTGAAGTTCCGGGATTCGTTGCAGTAGGCCCGGTCCAGATCCGCGATTCCACCGGGCGTATCCTGCACAGAGACAAGATACGGTACCGGATCGAGTTCCCAGACCTCTTGGCGCGCCTCGGTCCTTCCGCCGCAACATGACGAGAAGTAGGCATCGATCGGTTGCCCCCGGTGGAACACCACGAGACCAGCCGTCTCAAGTATTGCTCTGTCGCTGGTGGGATCATCGACATCACGCCCGCCGTACGCCTGATCCGCGACCGTTGAGTGGAGATCGAAGTCGCCTCTCTCTCTGCTCCCCCTGCGAGCCAGAACGTATGTGCGGGCTGCCACAGCCTGCGCCCTCACCGCCTCGATTTCACTATCCGACCTCGGTCCGATCTCCTTCGGCACGACACCTCGCAGGTACGACTCCAGATCGATCACGTTGACAACCGAGAGCCCCCCCGAGCTGGAGACGAAGATCTCTATCTCCCCCCTGTAGGCCACGCCGTCGTGGACCATCGTTCCCTCACCATCAGGAGTCAGACGAACCGTCCCCCGAAGTACGGTGCTCTCCCCAGGCCCGACCATCTGAAAGCCGTTTTCCCCGGTCCGGAACAACCACTCGACACCCTGAGCTGATGGGATGCATCTTGTCGACTCGGCGTATATGGTTACTGTGAAGGGTCCCCGTCCCGAGATGATCGCCTCCTCTACGTTGTGCCCTAACCCCACCCTCAACACCGGACCACCTGCCACAAGGTTCCTCTCGGGCCATACCGTCCGGCCGGCTTCGCCGTACCCGGCCTCGACGTGAGCGGCTTCTCGTCCGCCGCTCGGGACCGCCTCAGCGTCTGCCGCCGGATCTGCGGATCGTGCATCGGGCTCGGAGACCGTGTTCGCGTCCATTCCCGGAAGTGAGCAGCCGACGAGCATCACGCAAATGCAGAGGAGCAGTGCCGCCACGTGGCAGACAAGCGGAAGGGCGCCGGAAGCTCTCTCCGACGCCCTTCTGTATCTACTGCCGGTGTGCCATCTTGAGGTCACACTCAGCCTTCCTTCTTCTCCAGGTCCTCTGGCGAGGACACGCCTTCCGAAGAAGGCACGTCTTCTGAAGAGGACACGTCGGACACTACCTCACCCTCTTCCACACCGTCCTTCGCGTCGACCGCAGCCTCGGCGCCGTCCGCCGGCGCCTCCTCGGCTCCAGCTCTGATGACCTCGTCCGGCCCCTCCTCGGGGCGCGGTTTGCGCTCCTTGAAGGTAACAGGCTCCATTACGAACTGCAGAATGGAGAGCGGAGCCGCATCGCCGCGCCTCGTCTCCACCTTGATGATTCGTGTGTACCCACCCGGCCTGTCTGCGTAGCGAGGAGCGATCTCGTCGAAGAGCTTGGCAACGACCTTCTTGCTCCGAACGACCCTCAAGACCTGACGTCTCGCCGCAAGGTCATCACTGCCGCGCTTCGCGACCGTGACGAGTCTCTCGGCCAGCGAACGGAGTTCCTTGGCCTTGGCATCCGTCGTTTCGATCTGCCCGAGATCAAAGAACGTGGTCACCATGGTCCTCAGCGTGGCCTTTTTGTGACTCGACGTCCTGCCGAGCTTCCTTCCCTTTTTCCTGTGTCGCATCTACTGCTCTACCTTTCTCCCCTCAGCGGTGTCTGCAGCTTCCCGAGCGGAGCCCCTCCCTGCGGTAGGGCTGGATCGGGTGGCCGAACCAGACCTACTCCTCACCCGTCTCCTTGACTTCCTCGGTCTCCTCAGCTTCGGACAGCTCGGGAACATCCTCAACGGCCTTGTCAGCAGCATCATCGCCGTCGGGATCCGAGAGGTAATCCACGTCCATGCCGAAGTGCAATCCCATGTCGGACAGGATGTCGACCAGTTCCTGAAGCGACTTCCGGCCGAAATTCCTGTACTTCAACATCTCCGCCTCGGCCTTCACAACCAGATCACCCAGCGTGGCGATCCCTGCGTCGCGCAGGCAGTTCGACGACCTCACGGAGAGCTCGAGTTCCTCAACACTGTGCTGCAGAAGCTCCCAAAGGCGTTGCTGCTCTGGATCGACTACTTCTACGACTTCTTCCTCCGGCTCCACGTCAAACGACATGAAGAGGAGCACGTGATCTTTGAGGATCTTCGCCGCGAACGACACAGCATCCTCGGGAGTCACCGTTCCGTTCGTCCAGACCTCGAGAGAGAGCTTGTCGTAGTCCGTACGCTGTCCGACTCGCGTGTTCTCAACCTCATAGTGAACCCGTTTGACCGGCGAGAAGACTGAGTCGATAGGAATGAACCCCACCGGCATATCCTCGAACACGTGTTCTTCAGCTTGGATGTATCCCCTCCCCGCATCAATCACGATGTCCATCTCCAAGCTCGCATCCGGCCCTAGCGTTGCAACATGGAGCTCCGGATTCATGATCTCAATGTTAGGGTTCGGCTCGAAATCGGACGCCTTGATCTCGCCTTCCGTGTCGGCCTTCAGGTACAGTGCTTCGGGTCCATCGCTGAGAAGCCGCACGTTGAGCAGCTTCAGATTGAGAATCAGCTCCGTCACATCCTCCGTAACGCCCGGCACGACCGAAAACTCGTGCAGGACTCCCTCAATCTTGACACCGGTCACCGCTGCGCCCTGAAGAGACGAGAGCAGCACGCGCCGGAGTGAGTTGCCGATCGTAACGCCATACCCGCGCTCAAGCGGCTCCGCCCTCAGCTTCCCGTATGCCCCCGTTATCGTTTTCCTGTCCCAGACGATGTCGTCTGGCATCCTTAGGTTCTTCCACTTCATTGTCCGCCGGCCTCCTCGATGCATTGGCCACCGTCATCGCAGTCAAGAACTACCTGGAGTAGTAGTTGACGATGAGCTGCTCATTAACGGGTGTCGGAATCTGAGCTTTTGACGGGAGGTCGAGCACGCGCCCAACGAATTGCTTCGGGTCGAGTTCGAGCCACTCCACCGTGCCTACGCCGGCCTTGCCGTCCACTGACTCTCTGATCTCCGGGATTTTCTTCGACCTGTCCCGCACTGTGATCTCGTCCTCTGCCTTGACGAGGTACGACGGGATATCGACCTTCCGCCCATTGACCAGGAAATGCCCATGCACGACGAACTCGCGCGCTGCAGACCTCGAAGGGGCGAAACCCAGTCTGTAGATAACGTTGTCCAGCCTCAGTTCCAGGAGACGCATCAGATTCACG
>JAUWBY010000201.1 GCA_030609605.1 Candidatus Eiseniibacteriota bacterium | reverse complement strand
ATAGATCGCTTGGCTGATCAGCGCCAGGGCGCATCCCCGCTTCGTCAGCCAGTCAGTCAGCAACCCGTCTTCGATATTGCTGTTGCCTGGCCGATCGATCCAGTTCCCGAGATAGCGGTAGCCGAGCTCGTCTCGGAACAGCCGGATGACACGATTCTGAGTGACGCGTTCGGGTTGGCCAACGAAGCTCATCTGTCGTTTTCCCCTTTTCGTAGTAGGTTGAGTCTAGCCGTGCCTGCAGAGGTAAGTCGGTATTTCTGTAGCCGACTGTTGGGTTTGTCGGGGATGGTCATTTCGACATTATGTTCCGCCAAAAGCAGCCGGACGACCTCGTTGAGCCGACCGGAAATGGCTTTGTGACCTAGACGAGAGGAGAGCTCTGACTTCGACAGGGGTTCGTTCAGCAGGAGCGACAGCACCCGCACCTCCAGTGACTCTGGCTGCGACTCTGGCTGCCCAGCCAGAGTCGTTCCGCTCTTCCGCTCGATTGTGACGACAAACCCATCACTGACGGCAAA
Organism: Candidatus Eiseniibacteriota bacterium; assembly: GCA_030609605.1. Taxonomy (GTDB): domain Bacteria; phylum Joyebacterota; class Joyebacteria; order Joyebacterales; family Joyebacteraceae; genus Joyebacterum. Next base: position 4,035 of record JAUWBY010000201.1, on the reverse strand, counting down.
GCTGGGCTCCGGCAAACCCGCCTCGCGGCACCGGCGGATCATGTCGCCAATGCCTGTTCCCATGCGTTCGATGTACTTAGCCAGGTAGAGCGGCTCAGCCAGCAACGGATTGGCCGGCACCGAGCCGTGAGGCTGCCGCAGTTTGGCCAGCGTGAGCGACGGAGGAAGAGCCCCGGGGTTCCACACTTCCAGCCGATCGGCAAACAGCATCACCTGCACACTGCCATGGCTTGTGTAATCACGGTGTGCCACAGCATTGACAATCGCCTCGCTCACGACCTCCGGAGGAATCTCGTACGTCACCGGTGCCTGCGTGCTGGCGACGCGGGTTCCCACGGACAAGTTGATCTTGGAAAGCACGAAGTCGACGGCCTGATCGACCACATCAAACGAAGTCCCCTTGTATACCTGATAGGACGGAATGGGCTTTGCCGGCTCCAGGCCGTGGTAGTGAGCACACTTCACCTCAGAAGAGAGCAAGAACCGCTGTGGCTTGCGCCCAAACAGAAGCACGGCTGCGTTCACCGGCCGGACGTCGTCGAGCAGATTCAGATGGATCAGCAGTTCTTCAGACGACGCATCCTCACGCAATGGGAAACCGCGCGCACGCCGCGCTTCCTGAATGAACCGCCGCATCTTCTCCTCATCAAGATCTGCGATTGTGGCATTCGGACACGCAGCCCCGTCGAACGGACCCGTGCGAATGAGTTCCCGGTCCTCCAACACCTGCACCAACGCGGCATAGACGGCGGAGACCAGTTCAGCACTCGATGCGAACCGGCGGCGAATCAATTCGCTGCCTGCGAGGCGGATGAGCGCCTGCATCTTGGGGTGTTTGGCGTCGTCCTTCTCCCCCTTCACGAAGATTAACCGGGGCTTGTGAAGCGTAGTCGCTAGCTCAAACTCTCGCTCGGTAGGGGAGAGGCCGTCTGCATCCTCGTAGCCGTAGTCATCGCCGAACAGGCCCAGATAGAGGTCGCACGCCTGGACTTCGGCCAAGTACACCTCGTCCGCGTGGCGGTCGGCTGCCGGGACATCTTCAAACAGGAACGGTTCAAAGAACCGCCGCATCAGTGCGTCGCCGCGCAAGTAGTCGCGCAACGCCGCCCGCTCTGCGGCGAACTCCTTCTGCACGCTGCTGATGAAGATGCGGATCGGTGTCATATCAACCGAAGCCTCCGGCGAAATGGAGAGTCAAGAATGGGGAGTTATTGGGCATGGATCGCCGCCTTGGTCGTCTTGACGATGGAGACGAGTAGCTTAACTAGCTCTTCGCTGTCGTTGCGGATGGACTCGAAGCTTTCGTCAGCGAAATATCCAGACTGGTGGAGAAGATCCAGCCAATAGAGGGTTTCGTTCGCCTCTTTCAGCGCGATATTCATCTTATGAGCGAAGTCCGGCTTGCTCTCCGCATGCTCTGCCTCGCGCACCAGCGCGCCAATCGCCGTTCCGCTTCGCAAGACTTGCTTCGAAAGGACAAATTCCCGCTTCGCCTCCTGCAGGAACTTCGCCAGATTCACGATCCGCAATGCGAAAGCGAATGCTTTTTCTCTGACGACGTTCTCCTTCATTCTCAACTCTCCACTGATTAACCGGATTCGTCCGGTTAATAGTTCTTGCATCATCCCCTGCTTGATCTGGCGGGCCTTGGCGAGCTTGGTCTCCAGTGCGGTGATCTCAGCGTCCATGTCGGAGAGGACAGACGCGATGGCGATCTGCTCGGATTCGTCACGCGGCACTGCAACCTCAAATGCCTTTACATCCGCGGAATTCACAGAGTCGAAAGTAGATCCCTTTGACAGCGCCGCCCATGCTGGCTCCTTGGCTATGAGAGCATGGAAAAGAAAGTCGTTGGCGTAGCGAATCGCGCACACACCACGGCCAAGACAGACATCGAATGTCGCTCGGGAGATCTCACCCACGGGCGCACGAACGGACATCAGAATGTCTCCAGACAGGCCCAGCCTTGTTACTTCCGTTGTGAAGACACGCCGTATTGTCTGACGGCCTGAGATGTCCCCATTCCCTTGTATCAAGGGCAGACCTGTGCCCTTATCGTTGTAGTGCTTCGAACTAGGTGACTGCCCCATCACAATCTTGGCGAGATTATCCAATGGCTTCAGGTTCCACTCCCCACTGAAGCCGGGGAGGCGGGTCTTGCCAGTGAGGAGTTCCTCCATCGCGCCCTGCTTGATCTGGCGCTTCTTGGCGATCAGCGCATCCAGCGATTCGATCAGCGCATCCGCATCGCTCAGAACGCCGGCAATCGCCTCTTGCTCGACCTTGGTGGGTGGGAGCGGCAGCGGCGTTTTCCTGAAAGTTTCCATTCCCACGAGGTTATGCATCGCCCCCCCGTGGGAACTCTCCTTGATCCGACCCTGAAAGGGTTCAGACCGAAAGACGGCCAGGAAGTAGCGAGGCTTAATCTTCTTTGGGTTCAGAGACATCTTCAGAAGAGCCTGATTGATGATTCCCTCCGGCGCATTGGCTGGGACTCTGTAGATGCTCCCAATAGTGCCGGAGCAGCTCACAATGAAATCCCCGGGCTCGACGCGGAACCTTTCAAGTTCACGGTACTTCTTCGAGTCAATGCTATAGTCGCCAAGCTCCGCAGATCCGTAGATCGCGTTCTTCTGCTCGTAGATCTTGTAGCCATTCTTGACGAAGGACTCTTTCTTGAGAGCTCCGCCGAAGGGGCCTCGGACCAATCCGCCGCTCACAGCAACGTCCTCAAGCGCTACGATGCGCCAATCCTCTGGGAAGACTCCGATCTCAGTTTGCTTGTACCCGGGCCTCACCATGAAAAACCCATCTTCTGTAGATGCGCATTCACCTTAGCTTCGAGTTCGGTTACACGGTCAACCATCTGCGGCAGTGGCGTGGCGTAGCGCTCAGCCAGCTCCTTCACCCGCTGGGTGAGCGATTGACTGATACGATCGAGTTCGCTGTGGATGGCGGCTTCTAGCGCGGCTATCCATTTGTCGTCCACAACCAAGGTCTTGATTTCGGACTCAGAAAGCTTCGGGTATTGGGCATAGACTCGATCGTCGAGTTCCTTCTCGGCGGCCTTGAGACGTTTCTTGAAGTCGGCTTCGTCTGTTTTGAGCTTCAGCCAGTCCCGCAGCACGGCGGCTTCACCCACAGCTTCGGGATCGCCTTTGATCTCCTTCAGCTTGGCAGAAACCTCCGCCTTGTTGATCTTGTCCAGATCGCCAAAGGCGCCGTCTTCGCCGCCATGCTCTTCTTCCAGCTCGGTCAGTGTGGCCGCCGTGGATTCCAGTTCAGAAGAGATGGCATCGATGGCCGCTTGCTCGGCGTTGAAGTACCGGGCAATGATAAGGGCCTTGGGCATGAGGTCGCACGTCCAGCCCTTGTCTTTCTCTTTGCCCTTGCTGTCCTTGACGATCACCCGCGACGTCTCGGCCTTCCAGCCGTCCGCGGCGATGATGTAGGCGTCGTCTTGCATGGTTTCATCCCAGTAATCCATCAGGTGCTGGTAGATATCGTAGGCATCAATCAGCGGCAGCCCCTCGTAATAGGCGAGCAGTCCTTCGGCCAGCGTCTTGATGAGGACCTTGGGCTGGAATCCCGGCTGCAGATTCTTGAGCGAGGTTGCCGTGGTCTGCCGCCACGCGGCGAAGTGGTCGTTCATGCCGCTGAGGAAGGTCGCAAACTCGGGATGCTCGTAGATGGATTCTTTGAGTGGAGAGTGGAGAGTGGAGAGTACCCGGCGCGACAGGGCGAAAAGAGCACGGCTTTGAGGCGGGGGAAGACGGCCCAGTAGGACTCCAAGGCATCGATATCGCGATTGGGGATGCCGCCCTGCAGGTGTCCGGCGATGTCTTGCAGGTCTTCGGGGACTTGGCTGTCGATGTAGCGCGGCAGGTTCAGGTTGAACTCGTTGCGTTCGATCTCTTCACTCGGCACCATGCGCGCGTACTGGGGCACGTCGATGCGCTTGTTGAACACATCGACAATCTTGTGAATGTCCTGCGCCCGCAAACGGTTCTTCGGCCCATCTTTCATGAACCCGCT
>JAUWBY010000323.1 GCA_030609605.1 Candidatus Eiseniibacteriota bacterium | reverse complement strand
GTAGCCGACCTCGAGCTCGTTCTCGACCACGTACGTACCGTTGGCGATCGTCAGCGCATCGAATACGGGACCCACTGCCGCCGTGTCGGCGCCCGCCGCATAGCCCTTCACCTTCGCACCCTCGAGCGATCCGCCGCCGTTCTCTGCGACCGATCCTGAGATCGTTCCGTAGACGACTTCGACCAGGATGTCCTCTAGATAGACGTTGAAGCCGCTCTTCCCGATGGCGGCGTGAACGGTTCCGGTCTCGATGCACGTGTCGAGGATGTCGACCGTCATCGCACCGCCTGAATTGGCGCTCGCGTCTACGCCACAGCCGATAGCGTGGAGGTCGAAGTCCGTCTCGGACGCCGTACCGGTGATGGTACCCTCGTAGTACGGTGCGAGGAACCCGTACAGACCGATCGACGGTACGCTCGCCTCGATGTCTGCCGATGCAAGATCAGCAGCGCCCGTGACCGGAAGCACAGCCGACAGGCAGTTGTACGTCTCGCTGATCCGACTGCCAAGAACAACAAGGTCCTCGCCGTACGGCGCTGTCACCGTGAGCACGGCCTCGCCATTGACATCCGTCGTATCGACGACGGCATCGATACCCCATCCGTCGATCGTGATGACAACGTCCGGCTCGAGATTGCTCTCGCTATCCCGGACCGTGATCGTGACGTCGGTCGTCGTGCTAACGGGGATCGTGTCCGGCACGATCGTGTAGGTCACGGGGTAGATGACGGGCACGTCCTCGGAGTAGCGGTAGTAGTTTGGCTTCGTCACCGTGAGCCTCATCGTACCCGGCACCATCACCGGGATGACGGTCATGTCCATCGGAGCGCCCGTCCCGTCGGCCACACCGATGATCTCGCCGTCGACCGTGAGAGCCACGATGGAACCCTCGTCGGCCGTCACAGTGAACGTCGCGGCGCCTATGGGCAACACGCCCTGGTGGCTGACTGTCAGATCCTCCGGAACCTCGGAGTAGAGTTGCGTAAAGGCATCTCCGTGCGCGTGGAACAGATGGTAGGTAACTTCCTTGGAGTCCGGGTTGTACGGCCAGCTCGAAGCCCAGAGGTAGTGCTTGCCCGACGCGTTGCCGAACGCCGGCCGCATGACGCCGTTCGGCTCGCTGAACCGGCTCTCAACCGGATAGCCGGGGTCGAAGTCCGGGAACATCTCGTCGTAGATACCAAAAATGTACGTGTCGTTCACGAACGAGTAGGAACTCTCGGACGCCGCGATGATTCCAAGCGCTCCGTGCTCGTGGCGATGGAACGCCTCGGCGAAACACTCACCTGAAATGCCGTACATGCCGGTCATGCAGTTGATGGAGAACACATAGGGCAGATCGGCGTTCGTGAGGCCCGCCATATCATCGATGTCATAGGCGGGATGACCCCAGGCGGTCTGATTACCGTGATCACGGTGCTGGAGTATGAACGCTCCGGCATTGATGTCTGCGTTCAGTCTCGTAGCATTACCGCCCCAGTCGGTCAGGTGACTCGAATCCTCCGGGAGATAGCCGAGTCCCTCGGGGCCGAAGTAGTCCTCCAACATATATGTGTTGGGATTCGTCGACCAGTACGTGCCCGGCGTTCCGTCGTAGATGACATACTCGCGGACCGGGGTCTTGCCGTGGACGTTGGTGAAATAGCCATAGAGAATCTCAGTGCACATCTGGAACCACCGGCTGTCCTGCCATCCGCACGCCATAATCGGATTCTGATAGAAGCCGGGGGTCGTCGGCGGGGTGCGCTCGTAGCTGATAGCCTTCGTAACCAAGAGCTCAACGTTGTCCACCGTGGCAGTCATCCGGCCCATAACTATCTCGGGCAGATGGTCACCGTCGATGTCACCGTAGATGTTGTCCGATAGACAGTAGCTGTTGTAGGTCGGCGAAGTGATGCCGGTGGTGCCTCCGCTCCACACATAGTCGGCGAGGAGAAGAATCGCTGCCGGTGGCGTTCCCCATGTCGTGTACGCGTTGTTGATCCAGTTCTCGATGTCGGTGTAGGTCGAACCAGTTTCGGTCAGGGTCACCACACCGGTGTCTATGCCTTGGTGTACGCGCCACTGCTTGATGGAGTCGGCCCACGCGATGTAGGTCGGGTCGTCCGGAACAATGATGACATACTCGTACTCATCGTCGCGCCCGGTCTGGATCCCGTAGTCCATCTCAGGCAGAGATGAGTAGTTGACAAGATTCGCCGCGAGGATCGGATCCCAGTAACGGCTCCGGTATCTGTCCTCACCGAAGTGACCGCTGCCGCCGCCGAACGTCACGCGGACCTCGATGTCAGTGTAGACGGTGAGTTCTCGCACGATGGGGTTGTACTGGAACGGCGTGATGCCAAGTGTGGTGACGTCAACACCACGCATCTGGTGCACATCGGACAGGCGCACGAACTCCGCCGGAAAAGCCGCGTTCACGGAGTAGATGGACTCGTCCTTGACGTGGGCAAGCGGCGAATCATCGTTCTCGAAGGGGATCTTCGGTGCCGGGAGAACGTCTATTCCCGTGAAGACCTGCGCTCTTGCAGAGAGGATCTCGAGACGGGGTGTCGCTCCCTCGGGCAGTGCCATCAGTCTCCCCACACCGGGGAGGTTCGGTGCACCCTCGTCGTTGGGCAGC
>JAUWBY010000023.1 GCA_030609605.1 Candidatus Eiseniibacteriota bacterium | reverse complement strand
ATCCACGGCAAGACGGAACTGGCTGCCGACAAACGCAAACAACCCGCCCATAGCGCGAAGAAAGTTCTCAATTCGTGCGATGAGGGCACGCTCCAGCTCGCGTTCGGAATGCTCTTCGCCCATTTCAAGAAAGTCGAAGGTGTATTCATCTTTCACGGCAAGCTTCGCATGTACACGCTGGCTGGGTGTCAGCGCCTTATCGAAGTTGGTCTGGCCAAGCAGAGACTTCTCGTAACTCTGGTTCTCGATCTGATGGATCAGCACGTTCTTGGACCAGCCGAATTTCCGGGTCATGCGGATGTAGAACTGGCGTTCCAGAGGGTCTTTGCAGCGCTGGAGGATGATCAGGTTATGGGTCCAGCCGATTTGTGCAACCAGTGGTTGCACTTTTGGCAGGTCGCAGTACGCAAGGTAGAATTCCCGCATGTAGAAGACATTTCTGCGGGAATAGCCGCTGACGCCGGGGAACTCCTGACGCAGGTCTGCGGCAAGTTGCTCGGCGATGGCGGCCCCATGATCAGCGTTGGTCTGCCGGACGGCAATCAGCTTGCCGATGTCCCAGTAAAGCGCTACTAGTTCCTTGTTAACCGCTTTGAGGGCTTCGTATTGGGCTGACCGAACGCGCTCCTTCACTTCCGCCAGAAGCACAGCGTAATCGTCAGGTAGCCGCTTCGAGAGTTTGGTCATATTCCCAACTCCTCGAAGTTTGTCTTGATTGTTGCAGCCAGTTTCACCGCCTCGTTATTGAGGTCTTCCAGCTCCACATGAATATCGCGCAGGGTCTCCTCAAAGTCGAAATCCTCGTCCACTTCCTCAGGGGCGACGCCGACGTAGCGCCCTGGCGTCAGGCTCCAGTCGTTTGCCTCGATCTCGGCGCGGTCCACCAGCCTGACCAGCCCCTCAACGTCACACAGCTCTGCCTCCGGGAAACGCTCAGTGAGCCAGTGCGCCTGCCGCCAAAAGTAGCGCACCTGCTTGAGCTGTTCGACTGCAAGCCGGCGGGCTTCGTCGGCAGCCTTGCGGGCACGGATAACGTCCCTGCCCACCCAGGCATCGCTCTGCTTGGCATCGCATTCCTTCTCGCAGGTCTCAATGAGGCGCGAGGCAAGCTTGTAGAGCAGATCCGTCTGTCTGATAAGGTCACGGCTCGATTCAGCCAGCGAAGTAAGTCGATTGACCGCCTGTTTGAGATCGCCGTTGGTAGTCTTCTGCTGTTTCCACGCCGCTTCGTGTTCGGCGATGGCATGCTGGAATGCCTTGACGTCTGCATAGAAAGCAGGCAGCGCCTCGGTCAGTTCCTTCTGCACCTCAGCGTGAAGTGCGTCGTCAGCCAGCGTGTCCAAGAAAGGTTGTATGATATCGTTAAGGGCATCAAACGCTGCGACGAAGTCCGGCAGAGGCTGGATGCTCTCGCCGCTTTTGTCCTCGCTGCTGAAACAGCCTGCGCCTTCTTCAATGGTGTGGCGGCAGTAGCCCGAGATGAGGTCGAGATACTTCTCGGTCTGGCCGCGGTAGAGCCACACCATAGCCAGCAGGTTCTGCTGCTGCTCGGGGCTGAAGTCGCATATCTTGCGGGTAACCTTGCGGTAGACGTTGCGTGCGTCGATCATCAGCACCCTGTCGCGGTGAGCTTCGGGCTTGTCGCGGTTGAGGAACCACAACTCGCAGGGCACGGTTCGGGTGTAGAAAAAGTTCGAACGGATGGCGACCATCACATCTACGTCACCGGTCTCCACCAGCTTCTGGCGCACCTTGGCTTCGCCGCCCCCGGCGCTTGAAGCCTGCGATGACATGACGAAGCCGGCACGCCCCCGTTCGTTCAGGTAGCTGTAGAAGTAACTGATCCAGACGTAGTTGCCGTTTGAGACCTTGTCCTTCTTGTTGACGCCGGGCAGGCCGAAGGGCAGACGCGGGTCGGTCTTGACCTTGTCCGCGTCGATCTCGTCGACATTGAACGGGGGATTCGCCATCACGAAGTCGGCCTTGCCGAGCAGTTCGTGAGGGTCTTCATAGTAGGTGATCGCCTTCTGGATGTCGCCTTCGAGGCCATGGACTGCCAGGTTCATCTTGGCCAGGCGAATAGTGGTGGCGTTCTTCTCCAGACCACGGAAGGTGAGCCGCTCAGTGGGGCTCTGGCCGTGCTCCTCAACAATGCGAGCGCTCTGCACGAACATGCCCCCAGAGCCGCATGCCGGGTCCAGCACCGTGCCGCCCTCCGGGTCGAGCACGTGGGCGATGAGCGAGACCAGCGAGACCGGCGTGAAGAACTCGCCGGCGTCATGGGCCTTCTGGTCGGCGAACTGGGTGAGAAAGTACTCGTAGATGCGACCGAAGACGTCGCCAGAAACCTTCTTCAGCTCATCGGGGTTGAGCGTGCGCAGGAGCTGGCCAATGACATCATTGTCCAGATCTTGGTACTCGCTCTTGGGTAGAACACCCTGAAGGTTCTGATAGTCCCTTTCGATCGATTCCATCGCCTCAACAAGCGCTTTGGCGCGGTCCTCGCTGTCGGGCAGAGCCACGAGATAGTCGAACTGCGCCCTTGGCTGCAAGAAGATGGCACTCTGCTGAGAGAAGTCCTCCTTGGTGAGAGAGCGCGTCTTGCCTCCGCGAGTCGGCAGGTTAGCCTCAATCTTGTCCTTCACCGCCAAGTAGCGACTGTAGGCGTGTCGGAGAAACACCAGCCCCATAACGGGGAGGAAGTACTCATTGCTGGCGTAGTTGGAGTTGGCGCGGAGGGTGTCCGCTGCGCCCCAGAGGCGCTTCTCGATGGCTTCGATGTGTTCTAGTTGGGCCAATGCTCACTCCGTCTGTGCTTGTTCACAGGGCTTACGGCTCGCATACCAGCCGCGAGTGTTCAGGCGCGTGCGGCAGTCAAGCTCGACGGCTGCATGCGCTAGTTAGGCCGCTGCATTGCTAGTGCTTCGGCCACCTTACATATCCCCTGCGCGCTTCCAGAATACGCCGCGCATCCTCTTGGCTCGAGCAAAATGCGTATCTCTGCATCGTGGGCAGGTGCGATCGCGACATCAGTTGGTCAACCCTGCCTGGATTCATCCTCGCAACCCGCGCCGAGAGTGCTGTCTGATGAAACAACAGCATGCGGTTCCTACTGACTGGGAATGCGATTTCGAGCTCGGGTGAGGTGCCGGCGTCGAAATCTATCGGCCTCGGTCTCGCGTCAGGTGTGAGGAGGGCGGCCGGCTCATCGGTCGTGAAGAAACTGCCGTGACGAGAGGCTCGGAGCAGGACCCACTTGCTTACAAAGATGAGCTTGGAGAACTCCTCGCCGCTGTGTATGCCGAGTTGGAGAATGTAGTCCGCGTTGGGACTCACGCGGTCCTTGGCATTCGATAGCCACTCCCGTGCCTCTGCCATATCCTCTGGACCGAGGGTCGACGCTTGCGGCCGATGACGAGCCAGGTAACTGCTGAGGAGTTCTTCATCCTGCAGCAACCCGTCTATATGAGTCTGCCCCTGTCTCACGAGAACCTCCTGTGCTGTCCTGCGGAAGCCTGGCCCCCTACAGATCTGGAACCCGACAAACCGTGACAAGTGGAAACGCTCCCAGTTGCTGAGAGGAAGAGCTTGCCGGCATCGAAGGGCGACCCTCGCCTGGGCGTTCAGCACGAAAAGACACGATGACAGCTTTCTCAGCACGGGCGCCGCCTTGGACTCAAGAGCAGAGTACAACGCCTCTACCGAAGGGAGATCGAGGTCCTGATCCTCCCAATCGTAGTAGCCGCTGAGTTTCCCCACGTTCTTGGGGCTTCGCTTGCGAACGGTGTCGTGCTGCAGATCAACTACCCACAGGTAGGGGTTCTTGGCTCTGCGGCTGTTTGGGTCTACGAAGCCCTCTAGATACAGACGTGGAACGTAGTGATGCTTCGGCATTGAGAATCCCCAACAATGTCGTACTGCCGCGGCCTAGCAACCGCGCATCAGCTGCGAGCGCCAGAGCAGGCCCGATGGGTGCGGCGCGGCAACGCCGCGCTTTGCAGCCAGCGTGACAGTCAAGCTCGTCGGCTGCATACGCTAGTCAGACTCCCGATCGCTCAAGGCGGTGACTCCTGCGCTACCGCTTCTTGCGAACGGATCTCCGCTTCGTGCTACCCATGTTCTTCACGGTGCCGCCGACGCCGACCTTGCGCATGGCGGCGGTAGCTTTGCCCATGTCCTTGCTTGGGACCTGGAGGACTTTCTGCGCCTTGCGGCTGATCTTGAGTCGCCTGGCAGCTTTCTCCAGGTTGGCCGGGGACCCGCTTCGCTCGACCTCGGTGGCTCGCTTCTTGGTGGCAGCATCCAGCCTTCTCCCATCTTTGAGAGGCTTCTCAGTCTGGCCGGACTTTCCCGCCGCGCTTGTCTTCGCTTGCTTGTGACTGGAGGTCTCCGACATGCCCTTCTCCTCTCGCACTTCTTGCGCCAACTGGGCTCCACCCATCCGACAGCTATCGCCGATGGATGTGCCGTCGAGTCTCCTGCAAGACTCTTCTCGCCCCATCAACGGCTTCACACAGCCATTATCATGAGCATACACCAAGGATGAGCGGCGGTCAAACTGCTCCGCGGAAGGATTCCCGGTAGACACGCCTACCTCCGTCGCCCCAAGATCTCCGTCTCCCCAAGCAGCGCGGCGACGCCGGCCAGCTGAGCGGGTTGGGAGCCATCGTAGCAACAGAGGATCGCGTCGGCGCCCTCCACGGTGTGCACCAGCTGCGGTCCGGCGAAGAGGAGGGCGATCGACTGGCGTGAAGCGGCAAGAAGCCGCGTGATCACTGTGGCGACGGGACCGTCGGGGCCGGAGTGGCCCTTCCACGCAGATATCTCGTCGAAGAGAGCGACGATACAGAGCTCGGAGGTCGAGGCGCTGTCGATGATGCTGATGGCCCTATCCTCAGAGCAGTCCGCGTCGAGGATGATGAGCTCCGCTCCGGGAAATTGCGACTCGAGCCTCTCCTTGAGCCAGCCCACGCCATCCGGTTGCTTCAGATCCGTCACCGCAACGAGCGACACCGCACCTGAGAGCGCCTCGGCCGGAAGAGGTATCAGGCCTGTCTCATCCCTCAGAAGCGTCACACCACGTGTGGCGATTGCCGCAGCCACAGTTGAGGGTTCCTCAAACGCAATGCCGAGGCCCTCGGAGAGGCCTCCCGGCGCTGGACCCGGCATCGCACGCGATGCGAGCCATCCAAGAAGCTCCTCGCTTCGCTCTATCGAAGTATCAAGGCGATCATCTGAAAGCCGACCGCTCTGGGTCGCTTCGACAATTCCGTCTATTGCCTTCTCCACGTCAGCAGGCATCAGGAGCACGTCAGCGCCGGCTAGAAGTGCGAGTACTGCGGCCTCGCCCGGCCCGTAGCTCTCGGTGATCCCGCCCATGAGGAGCGCGTCGGTCACTACAAGCCCTTCAAAGCCGAGTTCCCCCCGAAGAAGTGCAGTGGAGATATCAGGCGCGAGTGTTGCGGGCAGGGTGTCCGTGGGACGGCTGTCGCTCGCATCCGACTGGAGCCCCGGGTACGCCACGTGCGCCGTCATGATCGCCTTGACGCCTTCATCGATCGCTGCTCTGAATGGAACCAGCTCACGGGCATGAATCGTGGCACTCCCCGCTTCAACTACGGGAAGCTCGATATGCGAGTCGCGCACCGTGTCACCGTGGCCGGGGAAGTGCTTGGCGGTTGCCGCGACGCCCGCAGCCTGCAGGCCGCGCACGAATGCACGTGTGAAGTCGGCAACCATGGAGGGGTCGGTCCCGAACGCGCGCACACCGATGATGGGGTTATTGGGCTCCGAATCGACGTCGGCGACCGGGGCGAACACGAGGTTGACACCCACACGTCGAGCTTCCGAGCCAGTCACCCAACCCTGCGCCTGGGCGAGCCTGGGGTCACCCGTCGCGCCGCACATCGCAAGCGAAGGGAATGCTGTGGCGCCCCGAACCTGTTGGCCGAGTCCGCGTTCGAGATCGGACGCGACAAGGAGCGGGAAGGCGGCGCATTCCGAGAGCTTGCGGATCATCTCCGGCGTGCGGTCAGCCTGGCCGCCGAAGAGGCAGAAGCCGCCGACCCCAAGATCGCGGATTTCGTGCTCTACGCGGGCGTACTCGTCGTTGAGATCGTCCCCAGCCCGGTCGGAGATGTGGCTCATGATGAGTCGCGCGGCCTTACCTCTGATGTCCATCTCCGTGCTCCCCACGTGTGCGCATGCTCGGGCGGGTTGAGCTCCCCACGGCTACCCGCTAAATCCCGACGCTTATCTTGCCCAGGACCGCCCCGGTCTTGGCGCCGGTCGCAGCGGGCACGTTGCCGGGGCCGCCGCCCAATGTCTCGTTCGCGAGGATAGCGAAGCCCATGGCCTCCTTGGCGTCGGGGTCAACCCCGAGCGTCGACAGGCTCACGACCGGCGTCGGAGCGAATAGCTCCTTGAGCATCGCCATCACGGCCTGGTTCCTAACACCTCCCCCGCTCACGACGACCTCTGCGATCTCTGGAGCACTCGGGAGGAAATCAACAGCCCCGTGAACCGAGCGCGCGGTCACTGCCGCGGCCGTGGCCAGAAGGGCATCTACCTCGCTCCCGGCAAGCCCGGCAGTCATCGCCGACTGCGCATCGACCCTACCACCAGTAGACCCGGCACTGCCCCAGAGCCCCTCCGGACCACGCTCGCCGAACATCATCTCAGCCAGCTCGCTCACCGCAGCACGGCCAAAGAGCTCCTTCCCCGTCGATTTGGGTGGACGCGCTGAGAAGTACGCCCTCTCGAGGAACCGTGTGACGGCCGCTTCATCAACCGTCCCTCGCAGAGCCCGCTCGCCGCCCTCGTCGTAACGCGAGCGTCGAGCTGTAGCCGCCACCACGATCTCATCCATGAGGGCGTTGCCCGGACCGGTATCGAATGCACGAACACCCGCGAGGTCCTCAACTACATATGTCACATTGGCGATGCCGCCGATGTTCACCATGAGGCGAGCGCTCTCGGGCTTGCGGAAGAGCAGCCAGTCCACGAGCGGAATGAGCGGTGCGCCCGATCCACCGGCGGCCACGTCGGCCGTGCGGAAGTCCGAGATCGTGACGACTCCCGTCCGACGCGCGATGACATCGCCTTCCCCCACCTGGAGCGTGACTCCGGGCCTGTCCCCTACGGGCGGATCATGGAAGATAGTCTGCCCGTGGGAGCCGATGAGGTGGACGTCCGTAGGACGCATGCCGGACTTCCTAAGAAGCCTGAGAGCTGCATCGGCGAACGCTTCGCCCACATCGAAGTTCAGCCGCGCGACTTCGGCCACACCCGCACGAGAAGCGGCTGCGATCCGCTCTGCGAGCGGCGGGTCAAACGGAATGCAGACGTAGTTCTCAAGCTTTGCCTCGAGCCAGTGCCCCCATCCGTATACCCGGACAAGAGCGGCATCGATCCCATCGATCGAAGTCCCGGACATGAGTCCGATGACCATACGCTCGTCTCGCGAGGCAAGCCGCGAGAGCGTTCTGATCAGTCGACCGTCCGAGCTAGGCTTCGCCAAGCGCCCTCCTCACGAACCCGTCGCTCTCCTCTAGCCTGCGCTCCGCCTCCTCACGGCCGACGCCGGCCTTGCCCATGACGAGCGCGACCTTAACGGACCCGCCGGCTTCACTCATGAGATCGGCCGCTTCCTCGTACCCGACGCCCAGCGTTTCGACCAGGATCCGGCACGAGCGGTCCCTCAGCTTGTCGCACGTGGCCATGAGATCGACCATCAGGTTCTCGTAGGTCTTTCCGAGAAGGACCATCGAGGCCGTCGTTATCGTGTTAAGAACGAGCTTCGTGGCTGTCCCCGCCTTCATGCGGGTGGAACCCGTCACGACCTCGGGGCCCACGAGCGGAGTGATGATGACGTCGGCCGCCACTTCCCCGGGATCGACGGGGCTACAGGAGAGGAAGATGGTGCCCGCACCGATCTCCCGCGCTGCAGCCAGCGCTTCGTGCACGTACGGCGTCACGCCACTTGTGGCGATTCCCATGACGACGTCAGCGGCCGTCGGCTCCCTCTCGGCAAGATCGGACGGACCGGCATCAGCCTCGTCCTCAGCGCCCTCCTGCGCACGAATGAGCGCGTCGTAGCCTCCAGCGATCAGACCCTGGACCATCTCAGGATCGGTTCCGAAGGTCGGCGGGCACTCGGAGGCATCGAGAACGCCCAGTCGCCCGCTCGTCCCCGCACCGACGTAGATGAGGCGACCGCCTCGTCGGAAGCGTTCGACGACAAGTACGATAGCTTCCGCGATCCGCTCCCGCTCGCGGCCGACCGCATCGGCCACGGTCCGGTCCTCGGAGTTGATGAGATCGACGATCTCCATCACCGACATCGTGTCGAGGCCGGTGGAGCGCGGGTTGCGCTGCTCAGTTAGGACGGCATCCATCCCGGCCATATCGCGGTCCGGTGGGCGCCAGTTGTTGTCGTGATCGTCGGCCATCTGGTCTCCGTTATGCGGGCGGTGGCTGCGCGGGTTCTACGACGCGAGCGCTGCCACGGCTGGCTGCGCCGTGCTACGCGACCACCACGGGCTGCCCGGACGATGCGTCGACGTCCGCTCTCAGCTCGTTGTAGAGCAGCGTCCAGAGAGAGTACTCGTAGGTTGCGAACGCTCCGGACGAAATGAAGATGACTGCCAAGGCGATCGGTATGCCGAGCACAAGTCCCAGGACGAGATTCGCTATCCCGATCAGGACGAACGGTATCGCCAGCATGAGAAGCGCGAGACCGAGGCCCACGGCGAACATCATGCTGGACAGGAGCGATACGAGCCACATCATGAGTGACTTGCCGGTGTACCGTTTCGTCATCTCCCAGCCGGCATGGAGGCCGGCGAAAACGTCGACGCCCCTCAGGACTACCTCGCGTTCTGCGTACGTGATCGTGAATGCCAGCGCGAAGAGGAACGCAATGAAGGGAAAGAAGAGGACGGCGCCGATGACCACCGCAATGACTATGCCCACCTTGCCCGCCGCCAGGGGGATGATGATCGGAATCGCGAGGGCCATCAGTACAACCATGACCATCACCAGCGAGAGCAATGTGATACCAAGGATCTTGAGGGCATTCTTCACACCTACGCTCCACTGACCGCCGAAGGTGATCTGCCGTCCCTGATCGCTCTCGGATATCCCGCTTATCAGAGCCCCCTTGGAGATCAGGCCAATGATGACGAGCGCGAACCACAGGATCACGGCGCACACGATCAGGAGCGTCAGGAGCTGCACGTGAGTAGTTATCCAGTGGCGACCCTCGGTGCTGATCTCCTCTCCCCAATTGCCGATGCTTCCCCCTCCCCCGGCCAGGAAGACCCCGAAGAACCACAGGAACTTGTGCCTGAAGACAACTCTCAGGGACCTCTGCACGATGTCCCAGTAGTCGATGGTGAAGGTCGCGTACATGCGAGCTCTCCTTCCTCTCACTACCAGATGGAGCCTCTGTGTATGAGCCAGAGTGTGAACAGATAGATCGGTATCATGCTCAGAAGCAGCGCCCCGTGCCTCCGGGACCCTGACCGGAACCAGCCCATCTTCATGCCGGCCAGCACGATTGCCGTCAGCACCAACCCGGCGACCACGTTGACCATGTTCAGGGGAGACACATCCGCCCACGCCGAGGTTCCGGTCGCCGCAACGTGGATAGCGGCGCCGAGCGCGAAGATGAGAACGTTGAGGCTGTTACTTCCAAGCAGCGTTCCGAGCGCCATGTCGGGAGACCCGGCCCGGCGCACGGCCGCGAACGCCACGGTCACTTCCGGGAGTGAGGTCGCGATGGCCACAAGCAGAGTTCCAACGAATGTCTGGCCCAGGATGATTCCTCCCGGGAACTCGTGGAGGGCTATGCTGTTGGCCGAGCGCGCCACGATAAATCCGGCAGCTACGACAACGATCGAGAGAAGGGCGAACCGGACGGCGTGCGACGCGGTCGTGCACTCGTCATCACCGGCTTCCGCCTCCACGCCTTGGCCGTTGCGCTGCCCGCCTTCCGCCTCCGCGCCCTGCCCTCTGCGCTCTTCACCTTCCGGCTCATCCACCACAGAGAACTCGCCGCGCAGTGACTCCACGACGAAGATGAGAGCGATTGGGACACTGAAGAAGAGGATTGGGAGATAGATCGAGCCGATCTCTTTCCCAAACATCACTCCCGCGCCCACCACGACCGTAAGGAGCAGGAGTCCAACACACGACTTGGCGTAGCGCGCTGAATCCACAGCCTTCAGGAATGCGCCACCCACGAAGGCCATCTCGAGGAGGGCGATTATCGTCAGATTGAAGTTGTTGCTGCCAAGGATGTTGCCGAGCGCCAGGTCGGGCGCCTCCTCGCGGATCATGGCACTCAGGGTGACGCTCAGCTCAGGAAGGGAGGTGATAAGCGCCAGCACGAACAGGCCGGCGGCGGCGGCCCCGATGCCGAGACGCTCCGCCAGCGCCTTCCCGTGAACGGGAAGACGGCTGCCGCTCCACCAGATGGCGGCGGCGCAGATCACGAAAGTGAGGACGTTCCAATGCAATGTATGATCTCCTAGGGTATATGAGGGAGTATATGGACGAGGGTTCCCGGGTGTCAACGGAAACGGCCCCCGACCTGAGGGCCGAGGGCCGTGCACGTACAGAGAGGTTTCCGGCAGCTACATGCCGGGATCCGGCACATCCCTACCGCCGGCATCGCGATAGAGCGCTTTTATCCTGCTCCAGGCCATCGCTTCGACCGGAGAACCGGTGTTCGTGTCTCCGGGCGTGGGCGGCAGGTTGGTAGCCGGCGGGCTCATGGGATTGAGCTCGTCGAAGAGCCACCAATCGCCACTCCCGTCCGGCATGCGCCCCCATGAACAGTCGTCCCGGACCTCGGAGCTCGTGTACACAACGATGTCAGCTGCACTCCCGTCACCTCTGACGAGTGTAATCGTGTCGCCTCCGTTGTTGAGCGAGAGCCCGTTCTTCAGATAGCCGTTCGCCTCCTCCCAGTCGTACGCCTCATTGCCGTAGACAACGGCCATCTCTCCGGGCTCCAGGACCCCAGAGAACTCGTACTTCCAGCTGGAATCGGAGATCGCGTCCCGGAGCCGCCACCCCGTGATATCAACCGAGCTCAGTCCGGTGTTGTAGATCTCGAGCCATTCGTCGTCAAGCGAATGGTAGATGAGATCGCCATCGGTCGGCGACCAGTCGCTCGCAGGATCCGCCATTAGCTCGTTGATGACAACCGAGCCGCAAGCCGAACCGGCGACGACCGCCAGGAGAACCAGTGCCGTAACCCACGATAGTGTGAACTTCGTTCACATCTCTTTCCCTCCATCAGTCGTGTGCCCGGCTGAGGAGCCGAGCGATGCTATCAGTCGGTTGCCGAACGTCTGGGGAAAGCCATGGGGATCAGCTGGGGATTGGGACTGCCGGGCGCCGGCGGGAATTGCCCAGCACCTCTGTACACGGGATGGACAACTGAGGGGAATAGACCCGCTCACAAGCAGGATGCGTTCCACGCGCAGCCGGACAGGCCCAGGGATTCGCTCCGGGGAGGGAGAGCTCCGGCGGCGCGCCCACAAAGAAGGGTCCCCGCGCTGTCAGCACGGGGACCCTCTCGCTACAACAATGGCGCCTCAGATTCTACTTGAGGAGCACCATCTTCTTGCTGATCTCTTCGCCACCGGCGAGGAGTCTGTAGAAGTAGACGCCGCTGGCGACCTTCTCACCGTTGTCACCACGTCCCGTCCACTCAACGAAGTGGCCACCTGAACCGAGGCGGTCATTCATGAGTGTAGCGACCTTGCGACCGGCCACATCGTAGACCTCGATCGTCACATCGGTCGGCTCGGGCAGTGTGAAGGCGATGGTCGTCTTCGGGTTGAACGGGTTAGGCATGTTCTGGCCAAGATCCAGCTTTGCCCCGACGATGCCGTCATCGACACCGACCGGGTTGACGGCGATATCCTCATCGCCGCGCGGCTCGACCTTGTAGTTGCCATACATGAACATGACCGTACCGAGAACGTAGACGTTGTCGCCCACAACCGGATCGTAGGTGTACTCAGCGTCATCATCCACCCGGCACGTATCACCCGCGGCCCCGTTCGTGATGGCCCACTCACCGTAGCCCATATCCTCGACCTCGACCGTGGCGTTCTCGACGTGAACGTACACGCCCTCGTACTGCTCGCCCGTCGCCTTGGTCTGGAGCTCCACCGTGTTGATGGAGACCGGATCGGGCATGCTCCCGCGCGACTCAACGAGAACTGCTCCCTCGACGAAGTGCAGAGAGATCTCCGTCTCGCCCCAGTTCTCCTGAACCTCGCCGCAGACGATGACCTCATCGCCGCGCTCAAAGCTCGCCGAACCGGTGCGATCGTAGATCTTGATTCCCTGCCACACCCCGCGGGTCGGGAATCCGTCCTCGGTCTGGATCATGAAGTAGTAGTCGCTGTAGACGCCCGGCTCCGCCGTCACGATCCCTATCGTGTTGACCGCAAGCTCATCGAGCGGCGACGCGTCGTCCACATCAGGAGCGGCGACGTACTGGATGGCGTCGATGTCGACCATGCCGATGTAGAGACTGTACGAGTCCTCGCTCGGCTTCCTGGCCGTAATCACTCCATCACTGGCCTCGATAAAGTAGTAGATCCTGTTGCCGTCGACGTACGGACCGATCTGCGCGGAGTAGATCTCGCGCGCTTCCGTCATCGGCGTCTTGCTCCAAGGGCCGGTCGCCGAGAGTGCGTAGTTCAGCGTACACGACGCGACACTCTGGTTGTCGGTGACGTCAGCAGTAATCGTCATATTGCCGGCCACCGGCGGTATCGGCGAGTAGCGAACGTCCGAGATTATCGGCGGGCCAATGATATCCTCATCGTAGCGCGGCTCGATCTTGAACTGATAGAAGCTGTACATCAGGATACCGCGGACCTCGTCGAGCACATCGAAGAGATGCGGATCATAGCTGTAGTACCCGTAGTCGTCGACCATGGCGCCCACTGCCGAGGCGTCCTCGATGTACCACTGGCCGTAGCCATCGGGCTCAGCCGTCACTGTCACATCGGTGACGCTGATGAGCTGCCCCTCGTACTTCTCGGAGTCGGTGTCGTCAGGATCGACGTCGGCTGTTGTGACTGCAGCGTACCCGTAGTTCGGATTACCCGTCGAGAGAACCGTGACTGCCTCTCCAAACGGAATATAGACCTCGGTCTCACCATAGTACTCAGTCACAAAACCGGAGACCGTGATCTCGTCGCCTTCATTGATCTCGCCGTCGTAGTTGTACGTGGCGTAGATCTTGATGCCCTCGAAGATCCCGTTGCCTTCATGGATCATGCAGAAGGAATCGGAGAACTGGCCCTTCGCGGCGGTCACGATGCCCGTCACATTGACGGTTCTTCCTTCGAGAGGTGATGCATCGCCGCCACCCGGCACGAACTGCACGTCGTAGATGGTTGTGAAGCCGACCGAGTACGCATACGGATCCGCAAAACCCTCGGAGGGGTAGTTGATGCCGGCGCCCATATTATCAACCGCACGCATGAAGTACTCGACCTGCGCGCCGTCCGCCTGAGCTGGGATAGTACCCGTGTAGAGCGAATCCGGCGTCGACGCGGCAACCTTGCCCCACGAACCTTCGTCCACACGATAGTAGACCATCACCGAGTCAATGATGCCGTCATCGGTCACGATACCAGTAACGTCGACATCGTCCGTGTACATCGGCGGTATCGGCGAGTAGCGGACCGTGCTGATCCACGGCGGCGTGTTCTGGATGTTCTGAGCGCCAGGCGTGGGAGCCTGCATCAGCCAGTCCGTGATGCTGCTGTCGGTATCCGTGCCGCTGCCGTCACGGCCCAGTGTGTTGCCGAGGTACGGAATCCCGGAGAACGCGTTGTCTGTGACACCGTCGTCTCCGAAACACGGATCCTCGGTGCAGTAGTCCATGTCGGCGTACTCAACCAGGTCGACCAGAGTTGTCAGAGACGCCGTCGTGTACAGATAGACAACGTCCGCCTGGCTCGTGTAGCCACAGACGATACCGTAGCCCTTGCCGCCGACGAGCTGGATCTCGTCGCTGTAGGTCGGCGTTGGATCATCGCTCACAATGATCATGTTCGGGACGAACGCGCTGTCATTGTCGTACGAAAACGTCGGATCGAACATCTCAAAGTCAGGATAGATCCCGAACTCCTCGTAGTATCCATCGTCACCGTCGGCCCCATCCTTTGCGACCGTGAGATAGGCGCCGGAGGCGATCGCCGTCCCAGCCGGGAATTGCCAGCGGTCTTCGCCTCCACAGAGCTGGTCGTACTCGACTCCGCAGAGAACCCAGCCGCCGATGTCGATCGAACTGTCGGTCGGATTGTAGAGCTCGATGTACTCGGCGCCGTCATAGTAGCTGGCGGCGTCCGGGTAGATCTCGTTGATAACAACATTGTTGCCTGAAGGATCCGCCACAGCCGCTCCAAATGCCAGAACGAGCACGGCCGCGACCAGAACAGACAGCTTCATCATCACATGACCTCCTTGAGGTTCTCCCGCCGTTGCCAATAAACCTATCGGGGAAGCGATTCCCAGGTCGCTCTCTCCGCTTGTCCTCCCTTAGGTACACAAACCCGTTCCGTCCCGAAGGTAAAGAATGGCGCCCCGCGGGAAGGGTGATTTTTCCCAACGGTAGATTATACCACACAGAGCATCACTTGTCCAGTGTCACACGCGAATCTCACACTATGCTGCCACGCGGCGGGATGCCATACAGCGCGACACCCGCCCGACCTTGCGGCCAGGCGGGCATCGCTTACGGTCCCCAAAAGGGGCTACTGGTACGGCCCGCTCGACTTCTTGAGAGGCGAAACGAGCGGCTCCATCCCCTCCATGGCCGCGGCGAGAGCGTCGCTGATCTCCGCATAGTCATCCCTCACCCACCGCCCGTCGAGCTCGAGCGTTATCGGAGTGTGACGCTCAATGTAGTGGATAACCGCGTCCATGCACGTCGTCGAGGTTCTCCGTTTCTTCTCCTCAGGCACGTCGGGAAGCATGTAGAGACCCGCATTGCCGGCCGCAAGGAAGTCGGTGGTAACAACGCGATAGATGCGGTCCGCCTCCCATGGCTCACCACCGATCATGAAGGACGTCAACCGATCGTAGTCCGGCCTCGTCTTGTTGTAGACAATCCTGCCTCCGGACATGTAGACACCGTGGTGATCGGCACTGACACGGTATTCGATTATCTTCTTGAGCAGCCTTCCGTCGATCTCGAACACCACGAGGCTGTTGCCAAACGGCTGGACCCTGAAGACCTGGCGCGGCGTGACGGATCCGGCCGGGATCTCATCCCGGATGCCGCCGAGGTTCGTGAACGCAAAATCACCGTTGACTTCCTCACGCATGGCGTTGCAGACCAGGTTCCCCATCCTGGTCTCGCCCTCGCCACCCCTCGTAAGATCGACATCGGAGTAGCCGATGATGCGATCCATCCCGATCTCCGCCTCATCAACCAGAGCGGTGATCATTTCGGAGGTCTCCGGATCCGGCCACCACTGATCTTCGAAGAGCGTAATGAGGTCACCCCGGTACGACGGAAGCTCGTATCCGACGAGCGACTTCGTCACGGGATCTATCAGGAGATCAACATTGCCCAGTCCAGAGCCCCGCCCGTACGTCTGGAAGAGAAGGGTGTGTGTGGACGGCTCTTCCCACGGCTCGTCGAATCCCTTGTGGATATGGCCGGCAAAGAAGACGTCGATACCGGGAACGCTGTGGGCTATCTCCATCGCATTCGCGCCCCACTTCTTCTCCTCAAGCGGTTCGCGCACGTCCTCCTCATCCCGTTCCTGCTCCTCCTCCATGATCTTCGCATAGCCGGAGACGGGATCGTATGGAATCCCCATGTGCCCGGAGAAGATCACGATGTCCGCACCGGCTTCCCTGACTTCCTTGACGTAACGCTCCGCCGTCTCGATAGCAGGCAGGAAATGCACGCCCGCCACGTGCGCGGGGAAGGCCATCTTGGGGGTGTCTGTCGTCGTCAGACCCACGATGGCTACCTTAACGCCGTCGTAGTCCTTGATAATGTAAGGCTCGACGTACTCGACCAGCTCTCCGGTCTCTTCCCACACGATGTTCGCTGAGAGTACGGGCATCTCCGACATCTCGATCAGATGCCAGAGGTTGTCGGTTCCCTCATCGAAGTCGTGGTTGCCGACCGTCCAGAGATCGAATCCGACATGATTGAAGTACTCTACGACCGACTCGCCCTTTCGAAAGTTGCCGACCGGAGTACCCTGAAAGATGTCACCCTGATCCATCACCAGAACGTGACTCCCGTCTTCCCTCGCCCTCTCCCGCAGTATCTCAATGTAGGTGACAGCCGAGGCGGCTCCACCCAGAGGCGGCGGGAACTCTCTGTTCATGAAGGTAGCTCCCGACGGATCGATTCCACCGT